>DAMAFT010000713.1:0-2729 GCA_031995805.1 Massilia sp. | reverse complement strand
GCGCCGTCATCCCGCCGATGACGACCACCGGCACGGCCAGGCCTTCCTTCGCCTGCTCGACGATCCCGGCCGGCGTCGTCACCGCATACTGCTTGACCACCGACGGATAGAAGCCGCCGAACGCCACGTAGCTGGCGCCGGCGCCGGCCGCCGCCTGCGCCAGGCCGAAGTCGCCGTAGCACGAGGCGCCGACGATCTTGTCCGGGCCCAGCGCCGCGCGCACCGCCGCCAGCGGCGCATCGGTGGCGCCGACGTGGACGCCGTCGGCGTCGAGTTCCAGGCACAGCGCCACGTGGTCGTTGATCACCAGCGGCCGGTCGTGCGCGCGGCACAGGCGCAGCAGGGCGGCGGCCTGCTCGCGCCGCAGCGCCGGGCCGGCGTGCTTGTGGCGGTACTGCACGAGCGCCGCGCCGCCGCGCAGCGCCTGTTCGGTGGCGGCCAGCAGCAGGCCGGTGTCGTCCCAGTCGGGCGTGACCAGGTAGAGTCCCTTCATCATCGTTCGCTCCTTCATGGGTGGATGCGGCGCGGAATGCGCTGGCCCGGCGCGATCGCATAGGAATCGGCCAGGGCCTGGTTGCAGTAGCGCTGGCCCTTCTCGAGCGCCTGGGCCATCGGTTCGCCCAGCGCCAGGCGCGCGGCGATGCTCGATGCCAGCGTGCAGCCGCTGCCGTGGAATTCTCCCGGCAGGCGCGGCCAGCGCCATTCGCGCGTGCCCGCGGCGCTGGTCCAGCGGTTGACGACCTCGTTGCCACGCTCGTGGCCGCCCGTCACCAGCACGTGCGGGACGGCCGCCGCGCGCGCGCGCAGCGCGGCCGCTTCCGGCAGGTTCGGCACCAGCACGGTGGCCACCGCCAGCAGCGGCGCCAGCACGGCGACGGCGTCGCCTTCCGCGAGCCGGTCGCCGTGGCCGCTGGCCAGGATCGGGTCGACCACGACCGGCAGGCCGGGATGCGTCTCGCGCAGGTGGCGCACGACGTCGGCGATCGCCTCGGCGTTCGCCAGGTTGCCGGGAATGCCGACCTTGACGGCCTCGATGTCGATGCGCCCGGCCAGCGCGCCGGCCTGGCGCAGCAGCACCAGGTCGCTCACCGGTTCGATGGCGTGCACGCGCTCGTTGTCCTGCACCGTCAGCGCGGTGACGACCGGCAGCGCGTGCGCGCCCTGGGCCGCGATCGCCTCGATGTCGGCCTGGATGCCGGCGCCGCCGGACGGATCGAGTCCGGCGAACACCAGCACGCAGGGCCGCAAGGGTGGCCGCAAATGCGGACCCAGGGCGCCCATCACACCCGCCCGGCCATCGGCGAGGACGGCGAGGCGGCGAAGTGGCGCGCCATGCGCCCGGCGAGATACGCCTCGCGCCCGCCCTCGACGGCCAGGCGCATCGCGCGCGCCATGCGCACCGGGTCCGCCGCCAGCGCGATGGCGCTGTTCATCAGCACGCCGTCGCAGCCCAGTTCCATCGCGATGGCGGCGTCCGAGGCCGTGCCGACGCCGGCGTCCACCAGCACCGGCACCTTGGCCTGCTCGACGATCAGCGCCAGGTTCCACGGGTTCAGGATGCCCATGCCCGAGCCGATCAGCGAGGCCAGCGGCATGATCGCCACGCAGCCGATGTCTTCCAGCATGCGCGCCTGGATCGGGTCGTCGCTGCAGTAGACCATCACGTCGAAGCCGTCGCGCACCAGTTCCTCGGCGGCGCGCAGGGTCTCCGGCATGTTCGGGAACAGCGTCTTCTCGTCGCCCAGCACCTCCAGCTTGACCAGCTTGCGGCCGTCCAGCAGCTCGCGCGCCAGCTGCAGCGTGTAGACGGCGTCCTTCGCCGTGTAGCAGCCGGCGGTGTTCGGCAGGATCGTGTAGCGGCTGGGCGGCACCGCGTCGAGCAGGTTGGGCTGGTGCGGGTCCTGGCCGATGTTCACGCGGCGGATCGCCACCGTGATGATCTCGGCCTGGGCCGCCTCGGTGGCCGCGCGGGTCTGGTCCAGGTCGCGGTACTTGCCGCTGCCCACCAGCAGGCGCGAGCGGTATTCCTTGCCGGCGATGGTCAGGGGCCGGTCTTCGTGCATCGTGTTCGTCATCGTGTTCTCCGGATTCGGTATGGGAAGGACTCAGCCGCCGCCGATCGCGCGCACCACGTCGACGCGGTCGGCGGCGTGCAGCAGCGTGCCGGGCCAGCGCTCGCGCGGCACCACCCGGCGGTTGACGGCCAGCGCCAGCGCCTGGCCGTGCAGGCCCAGCGCCTCCACCAGCGCCTGCAGGCTGGCGCCGTCGGGCAGCGGGTAGGGCGCGCCGTTCAGTTCGATCTGCGCCATGCTCACTCCTTCTGGTACAGCTCGGCGCCGCGGCGCATGAACTCGACGGCCTTCACCTGCATGCCGTGCGCCAGCGCATCCTTGTCGCGCAAACCCTGGCCGGCGGCGTAGTCGCGTACTTCCTGGGTGATCTTCATCGAGCAGAAATGCGGGCCGCACATCGAGCAGAAGTGCGCCACCTTGGCCGAATCCTTGGGCAGCGTCTCGTCGTGGAATTCGCGCGCCTTGTCCGGGTCGAGGCCCAGGTTGAACTGGTCTTCCCAGCGGAATTCGAAGCGCGCCTTCGACAGCGCGTTGTCGCGCACCTGCGCGCCCGGGTGGCCCTTGGCCAGGTCGGCCGCGTGCGCGGCGATCTTGTACGTGACGATGCCGTCCTTGACGTCGTTCTTGTCGGGCAGGCCCAGGTGCTCCTTGGGCGTC
>DAMAFT010000712.1:0-2742 GCA_031995805.1 Massilia sp. | reverse complement strand
CGCCCGACCACGACGCCGGCGCCGGCCGAGACGCCCTGCAGGATGCGGAAGATCCACAGGTAGTGCACGGAATGCGAGGCGGCGCAGCCGAGCGTGCCGACGGCGAACACGATCAGGCCGACCAGCACGACGTTGCGGCGGCCGAAGGCGTTCGCCAGCGCGCCGTGCCACAGCGACATCATGGCGAACGCCAGCATGTAGGCCGTCAGGGTCTGCTGGACCTCGATCGGGGTCGCGTGCAGCGTCGCCTGGATACGCGGGAAGGCCGGCAGGTAGGCATCGACCGAGAACGGCCCCAGCATCGACAGCGCGGCCAGCAGCGAGGCCAGGCCGCCGGCCGACAGCATCGTCACCTTGTGCGGCGTCGGCAGCGGGACCGGGGTGACGGGATCCTTGGGCAGATTGGAAGGTTCGGGCGGCAGCATGGTGTCTTATTCGCTCCTGGCCTGGTCCGGCCTGGCCGCGTCGCGGCGGTTGAAGCCGGCGACCATGTCGAAGCGGAACAGGCGGCATTCGAGGGCGCCGTTGAAGAACGGGGTCTTGCGCGACTCCTTCAGGCGCAGCATCTTCGGCAGGCCCAGGTCGGCGGTGAACAGGTACACGGTCCAGCCGGCGAAGCGCTGCTTCAGCGTGCTGCTCAGCTGCTGGTAGAAGCCGACCGCCATCTCGTCCTGCGGGATGGTGGAGTCGCCGCGCACGCCGATGCGCTCGCCGTACGGCGGATTCGTCACCAGCAGGCCCGGCGCCGTGGTCGGCGGCTGCACCTGCTGCGCCTCGATCTGCTTGAGCGGCACCTCGAACAGGATGCCGGCCGAGCGCAGGTTGTGGCGCGTCATGGCGACCATGTCGCCCGAGATGTCGGAGCCGAAGATCGTCGGTTCGGCCGGCAGCGCGTTCGGCTTGACCGCCGCCTTCATGTCCTGCCACGCCTTCGACTCGAAGTTGCGGAACTTCTCGAACGCGAAGCGGCGCCGCGCGCCGGGCGGGATGCCCTGCACCATCTGGGCCGCCTCGATCAGGATCGTGCCCGAGCCGCACATCGGGTCGAACAGCGGGATGCCCGGCTTCCAGCCGGCCACGCGCAGGATGCCGGCGGCGAGGTTCTCGCGCAGCGGCGCGTCGCCCGTCTCCTCGCGCCAGCCGCGCTTGAACAGCGCCTCGCCGGAAGTGTCGAGATAGATCGTGAAGTTGCGCTGGTCGAGGAAACCGAGGATGCGCATGTCCGGCTCGCGCGTGTCGACCGACGGACGCTTGCCGAACCTGTCGCGGAAGCGGTCGCACACGGCGTCCTTGATCTTCAGCGTGGTGAATTCCAGGCTGGTGAGCGGCGACTTGATCGCGGTGATGTCGACGCGGATGGTGTCGTCCAGCGTGAACCAGTTTTCCCAGGGCTGCTCGAGCACCAGGTCGTAGATGTCGTTCTCGTTGGCGTAGGTGCGGTTGGCCATGCGCATCAGCACGCGCGAGGCGATGCGCGAATGCAGGTTGATGCGGTAGGCGTCGTGCATCGCGCCCGAGCAGTGCACGCCGCCGGGCACCTGGTTGTGCACCTTGAGCGTCGTGCCGCCGGTGGCCTGGGCGATCTCGGCCAGTTCCTCGGCCAGGGCTTGTTCCATGCCGCGCGGGCAGGGGCAGAAATAGGAAGTCATCGGGGGTACCTTTTATCCGTGGGTAAAACAAAGCGGCCGGGATGACCCGGCCGCATTTTTTGCGGGGAAACCGCGTAGTTTGACGCAAACGCCCGACAAAGTCGAGACGCTCGCGCCATCAGAATGGCTTGACTACAACAAGGATCACGATGGCGATCAGCAACAGCACCGGCACCTCGTTGAACACGCGGAACCATTTCGAACTACGGGTGTTCGCGCCGCGCTCGAACTTCTTCAGCAGCGATCCGCAGGCATGATGGTAGCCGATCACCAATACCACCAGCGCCAGTTTCGCGTGCAGCCAGCCGCCCTTCATCCCCAGCATCATCAGCCACAGTCCCAGCAGCAGCGCCGGCACCGCCAACATCGTCGTGAAGCGGTACAGGCGCCGCCCCATCCCCAGCAGGCGCGCGCGCGCCGCCGCATCGGTTTCCTCGGCCAGGTTGACGAAGATGCGCGGCAGGTAGAACAGGCCGGCGAACCAGGAGGCGACGAAGACGATGTGGAAAGCTTTGATCCAGAGGTACATGGGGGTCCTTAGCGTGAGGGGGTGGTTGATCAGCTGCGCGTCTCGCCATGCCCGAACACGACGTACTTCAGCGACGTGAGTCCTTCCAGCCCCACCGGCCCGCGCGCATGCAGCTTGTCGTTCGAGATGCCGATCTCCGCGCCCAGGCCGTATTCGAAGCCGTCGGCGAAGCGCGTCGAGGCGTTCACCATCACCGACGCCGAATCCACCTCGCGCAGGAAGCGCATGGCGTCCGTGTAGTTTTCGGTGACGATGGCGTCGGTATGCTTCGACGAATAGGTGTTGATGTGGTCGATCGCCTCGTCCACGCCGGCGACGATGCGCACGGCCAGGATCGGCGCCAGGTATTCGGTACGCCAGTCTTCCTCGGTGGCGGCGGCCAGGCGCGGGTAGTCCTGCAGGATGGCGAAGGCTTCCGGGTCGGCGCGCAGCTCGACTTCCTTGTCGGCGTACAGCACGGCCAGGCGCGGCAGCACGGCCGGGGCGATCTCGCGCGCCACCAGCAGCGTCTCCATGGTGTTGCAGGTGCCGTAGCGGTGCGTCTTGGCGTTCAGGGCGATCGGC
>DAMAFT010000711.1:0-2743 GCA_031995805.1 Massilia sp. | reverse complement strand
CTCGTCGACCTCGTCGACGCCGTAGGCGACGTTGGCGCGCAGCGTGTCGTCGAACAGCACCACGTTCTGGCTGACCAGCGCGAGCTGGGCGCGCAGCGACGCCAGCTTGATGTCGCGGTAGGGTACGCCGTCGAGCAGGATGCGGCCGGCCTCCGGCTCGTAGAAGCGCGTGACCAGGTTCACGAAGGTCGACTTGCCGCCGCCCGACATGCCGACCAGGGCCACGGTCTGGCCGGGCCGGACGTCGAGCGAGATGCCGTCCAGCGCCGGCGCCTGCGCGTTCGGGTAGCGGAACACCACGTCCTCGAAGCGCACCCGGCCCTCGGCGCGCTCCAGCGTGCGCGTGCCCGGATCGTTCTCGGCCGGCGCGTCGATCATCTCGAACACGCTTTCGGCGGAGACGATGCCGCGCTGCATCGGCCCATTCACCTCGGCCAGCGCCTTCAGCGGCGTGAGCAGCATCAGCATCAGGGTAACGAACTGGACGAATTCGCCCTGGCTCATGCCGGCCTGCAGCGCCAGCACGACGACCAGCGACAGCGCCAGCGAGGTGGCGATCTGGGTTACCGGCGTGGTCGCCGCGAAGGCCACCGTCATGCGTTGCGAGAAGCCGCGCAGCGCCTCGCTGCGCTGGTGGAAGCGGCGACTTTCATAGCGCTCGCCGGAAAACACGCGGATCACCTGGTGGCCGCGCGCGGCCTCCTCGACGACCTGGGTCATCTCGGCGGTGACGCGCTGGTTCTCGCGGTTCAGCTGGCGCAGACGCTTGCTGGTGGTGCGCACGATCACGGCCGTCAGCGGCACCACGACGATCGCGACCAGGGTCAGCTTCCAGTTCAGCCACAGCAGGGAACCGAGCAGGCCGATCACGACCAGCACGTCGCGCACGCAGGCCACGAACACCGAGTTGATGGTGTCGACCACCTGGCGCACCTCGCCCACCACCGTGTTGATGATCTTGCCGGTCGACTCTTCGTGGAAGCGCGCCACCGGCAGGCGCAGCACGCGCTCGAACACCATGGCGCGCAGGTCGTTCAGCACGCGGCTGATGACCCAGTTGTTCAGGTAGGCGGTGGCGAAGGTGCCGATGCCGCGCAGGACGAAGACCGAGACCAGCGCGCCGGGAATCCACCACAGCGAAAAGCCCGGCTGGTCGCGGAAGCCTTCGTCCATCAGCAACTGCAGCGCCTTGGCGAGCAGCGGCTGGGTGGCGGCGGTGAGCGCCATCGCCAGCAGCGAGCCCAAGGCCCGCCCGCTGTACGGTTTGACGACCGCCCAAAGGCGCTTGATGATGACACTGTTATCCAATTTTTTCTTTCGCATTCAGGCAGAAGCCCACCAGCATGAAGACCATGAGCGCGTAGAACAGGCTGCCTTTCATCGACCAGAAGATCACTTCGGTCAGTCCGAATCCCATGTAGCCGAGCACGACGACGACGCCGGCCAGCGCGACCGCGAACTGCGGCGCACGCACGTCCCGCCCCAGCCGGCGCAGGAAGAACGCCAGCGGCGCCGCCAGGATCGCGGCCCACAGCGCGAATCCGACCGCGCCGCCCGTCGCCAGGGCCTGCAACCCGTCATTATGCAGGTGCGGCAGCTCGAGCACCATCGGATCGAGCGTTCCCGCGCGCGCGTACTCGGCCAGGCGCGCGCGGCCTTCCTCGAAATCGCGTCCCAGCAGCGGGCGCTCCGCGACCAGCATCAGGGCGCCCTTCCACAATTCGAGCCGGGTGCCGACGTTGGTCCAGACCTGGCCGTCGACGTACCAGTCGCGCGCCTCGTCCACGCCTTCGACGAAGCGCGCGTGCAATCCGAACCCCGGCGCGAACCACGCGGCCGCCAGCACTGCGGCGGCGCCCGCCAGCAGCGCGCCGCCGCGGCGCGCGCCGAACATGCCGCGGCGCGGCAGCAGCACCAGCGCCATCAACAGCAGCCCGAGCCAGCCGCCGCGGGTACCCGTCAGCAGCGACGCGACGATCCCGGCCAGTCCGCCGGCGCCGGCCAGCAGCGCCTGGCGCGGCCGGTCGCGCAGGTCGAGCGCGCCGACCAGGGCCAGCAGCCCCAGCAGCAGGGCCAGGTCGCCGAAGGTGATCGCATTGATCAGGCCGCCCGGACGCTCGATGCCGAGGCCGATGCGCTGCCACGCGATGAGCGGCAGCGCCGCCAGTCCGCCGGCGGCGACGCCCCACCACAGCGCGATGCGCGGCGGGCGCGCGACCAGCACCATGGCCAGCGCGCTCGCGGCGAACAGCATGCGCGCCGGCTTTTCCACCGGCCCCATGGAGGCGCCGCGCACCAGGGCGCAGGCCAGCACGAACAGGAAGTGCAGCAGGAAGGCCAGCACCACCCAGCGCATGTGCGGCCAGTGGCGCCGCAATGCATCCCTGCCCGGCTTGAACAAGATCAAAGCGCTGATCAGGAACAAAAAACTGACAAGACTGACGCCGAACAGGGTGACGAGGCTTAAAAAGGGTAACAAGAATGCCAGGGCGCCGACCCAGATCCGGGCCGGCTCCCGCGTGTTCGTCGAATTACTGTTCATTGATGTTCTTGTGGGATACTCTTGCCCCTGAATACAGCAGTGTACATCGGACCTTATGCGGCACGCACAGACAATCTCGGTCGTGATCACCACCTATAACCGGCCAGACGCGCTGGAGGCGGTGGTTCGGGCATGTTTTATGCAGAACGACAAGAATTTCGAAATCATTATCGCCGATGACGGCTCGACTGCCAACACGCG
>DAMAFT010000710.1:0-2755 GCA_031995805.1 Massilia sp. | reverse complement strand
TCGAACATCTCGAACGGGTCCGGCGGCGCGCCCTCTCCTTCCAGCACGGCGATGTGCATGTCGAGCCCGGTCGCGGCGAAGGCGCGCTGCACCAGCATCAGGCGCTCGCGCGTGCGTAGCAGCAGGTCGGCATGGCGCGGCGCGACCTTGCCGCCGTCCGCCAGTTGCCCGGCCAGCCCGGTGGCGCCGGACAGGCGCGCGGCCAGTTGCGCGATCTCGTCGTCGTGCATGGCCGCGGCGCCGATGTCGAGCGTACGCGCGCCCAGGCTGCGGCCCGCGTCCGACACCAGCGCGGCCACCTGGCGCGGGTGCTCGCCGGCGACGATCTTCAATGCCAGTTCGATGCGCTGCAGGGGGTTCGGCTTGTGCAGCAGGCCCGCGATCAGCTCGGCGCTGGCCACCATCTGGCCGGCCGCGCTGCTCTGCCCCACGATCATGGCGCGCGGATAGCCGGAACCGTTCAGGCGCTCGTGGTGTTCCGCCACCGCGATGCCGACCGCCGGCGGGCAGGTCTCCAGGTCCTGGATCAGCAGGCGGCCGATGTGCGGGTGGACGATCAGGTGCGCCCACTCCTCCGGCGCCAGCACCCGGGTCGCGTTCACCAGCGCCGGGTCGATGTACAGCTCGCCGATGTCGTGCAGCACGCCGGCCATGCACGCCGCGCGCCGGGCATCCGGCCCGAGGTCCGCATGGGTGGCGAAGGCGAACGCCAGCGTCGCCACCTCGGCCACGTGGCGCAGCGCGTCCTGGCCGCCGCGTTCGGTCATCGTCAGCATCATCGTCATCGCCGGGCCGAAGGCGAACGCGTCGAATTCGCGCCGCAGCGCGCCGGCCGTGACGCCGGACGCGGCCACGATGGCCGCCAGCGTCGGCGACGCGTCGCAGGCCGCGGCGGCGCAATCGGCCAGCATGCGGGTGTCGGTGCCGCCGTCGACGGCGATGCTCGACTCGAGCGGCTTGCGCAGGCGGTGCACGATCAGGCGCTCCTGCAGGCGCCGCGACACCGTGGCGCCCTTCGCCAGCAGCTTGGTGCCGTGGGTATCGTAGATGTCCTCGCTGGCCACCACGCCCATCTCCTCGGACAGGGCCATCACCTTGTTCAGGTAGTGTTCGTTGACGATGGCGCCGGCAGACGTAGTGGTCATGGAATCCTTTCCAGCGGCGGGGTCGCGGTCGTTGGAATGAGGGAGGAAAAATGAAACGGACAAGCGCTAATGTACCATTAAAAAAATTCTTTATGGAAACGATTGGTAATTACATGCTATTGAAGATGTTTTTTTTGAAATCAAACCGCCATGGTCGGCGCTGGCCATGCCGGCGGGCTGTGCTATCCTTCGCCCCTTCCCCACCCTGCAACATCGCCGGCCTGCCCGGCACTGCACTTCGGCCATGAAAAAGACCCTCTACGGTATTCCCAACTGCGACACCGTCAAGAAAGCGCGCACCTGGCTGGCCGACAACGGCCAGGCATTCGACTTCCACGACTTCAAGAAGCAGGGCCTCGAGCGCGCCACCGTGGCCGCCTGGCTCGACCAGGTCGACTGGGAAATCCTGGTGAACCGCAAGGGCACGACCTGGCGCAAGTTGTCCGACGAACGCCGCGCGCAGGTCGTGGACAAGGCCAGCGCCCTCGAGGTGATGCTGGAAAACCCGTCCGTGATCAAGCGTCCGGTGCTGGAAGGCGCCGGCCCGCTGGCGGTCGGGTTCTCGGCCGCGCAGTACGACGCCATCTTCGGCGTCCAGGCCGCATGAAGCCGTCGCGCACCCAGGCGCTCGCCGAAGCGCTGATCGCGCTCGATTCCGTCACGCCGCACGACCAGGGTTGCCAGCAGCGCCTCGCCGAACTGCTGGCGCCGCTGGGCTTCGCCTGCGAGACCATCGCCTCGAACGGCGTGACGAACCTGTGGGCGCGGCGCGGCACGACGGCGCCGCTGTTCGTGTTCGCCGGCCATACCGACGTGGTGCCGAGCGGCCCCGTCGACCAGTGGTCGTCGCAGCCGTTCGTGCCGACCGTGCGCGACGGCAAGCTGTACGGGCGCGGCGCGTCCGACATGAAGACGTCGATCGCCGCCATGGTCGTCGCCGTCGAGGAATTCACGCGCGCCCATCCGGACCATGCCGGCTCGATCGCCTTCCTGGTCACCAGCGACGAGGAGGGCCCGGCCACGGACGGCACCGTGGTCGTCTGCGAGCTGCTGGCAGAGCGCGGCGAACGGCCCGACTACTGCCTGGTTGGCGAACCGACATCCAGCCACGTGCTGGGCGACATGATCAAGAACGGCCGCCGCGGCTCGCTATCGGGCTGCCTCGTCGTCAAGGGCGTGCAGGGCCACATCGCCTATCCGCACCTGGCGCGCAACCCGATCCACCAGGCCGCGCCGGCGCTGGCCGAGCTGGCCGCCGAGCGCTGGGACGAGGGCAACGACTACTTCCCGCCGACCAGCTGGCAGGTGTCGAACATCGCCGCCGGCACCGGCGCGACCAACGTGATCCCGGGCGCGATGAAGGTCGACTTCAACTTCCGCTTCTCGACCGCCAGCACGGCCGAGGGCCTGCAGGCGCGCGTGCATGCGATCCTCGACCGCCACGGCCTGGACTACGACCTGCAATGGACGCTGTCGGGCGAGCCGTTCCTGACGCCGAAGGGCACGCTGTCGGACGCGGTCTGCGGCAGCATCCAGGAAGAACTGGGCGTGACCACCGAACTGTCGACCACCGGCGGGACCTCGGACGGCCGCTTCATCGCCCGCATCTG
>DAMAFT010000709.1:0-2758 GCA_031995805.1 Massilia sp. | reverse complement strand
GCCTGCTCGACCAGCGCCGCGTTCTGGCGCGTGCTGTCGTCCATGGCGCCGACGGCCTGCTCGACGCGCGCGATGCCGTCGCTCTGCTCGCTGCTGGCGGCGGCGATCTCCCCCATCAGGTCGGCCACGCGGCGCACCGAGGCGACGATGTCGGCCATGGTGGCGCCGGCGCCGCCCACCAGGCGGCTGCCCGCCTCCACCTGGCCGACAGAATGGGAGATCAGTTTCTTGATTTCCTTCGCGGCGGCGGCGGAACGCTGCGCCAGGTTGCGCACCTCGCTCGCCACCACGGCGAAGCCGCGGCCCTGTTCGCCCGCGCGCGCCGCTTCCACGGCGGCGTTCAGCGCCAGGATATTGGTCTGGAAGGCGATGCCGTCGATCGTGCCGATGATGTCGGCGATGCGGTGCGCCGACGCGTCGATCGCGCCCATCGTCGCCACCACCTCGGCCACCACCTCGCCGCCCTTCTCGGCCTGGCCGCGCGCCGCCAGCGCGAACTGGTTGGCGCTGCGCGCGTTGTCGGCGTTCTGGCGCACGGTGTTCGTCAACTGGGCGATGGTGCCGACGGTCTGCGCCAGGCTGATCGACTGCTGCTCGGTGCGCATCGACAGGTCGCCGTTGCCGGCCGCGATCTCGCCGGACGCGCCGGCGATGGCCTCGGTGCTGTCGCGCACCTCGTGCATGGTGCGGTTCAGCGAGGACACGAAGCGGTTGAAGGCGTCGGCCAGCGCGCCGACCTCGTCGCGGCTCTCGACCGGCATGCGGCGCGTCAGGTCGCCCTTGCCGTCGGCAATTTCTCCCAGCAACGCGGCGGCGCGCGCCACCGGGGCGGCGACGGCGCCGCCGACCACCCAGACGATGGCCAGGCCGACGGCGCCGCCGATCAGCGCGGCGACCAGCGCGGCCAGCGTGGCGTCGCGCGCGACGCCGCCCAGCGCCTCGGCTTCCGGTACCTCGGCCACCACGTACAGGTGCAGTTCGGGGATGAAGGACGAGGCCACCAGGCGCTTGCCGTCCGGCGCGGCATAGCTGGCGTGCACGAAGCGCTCGCCGCCGGACAGCAGTTGCTGCGCCAGCGCCGGCGTGAAGCCCGGCAGGTCCTTGAGAAGATGCTTGCCGTCCGCGCGCTTCGCGTCGCGGTGGACGACGATGCCGCCGTCGCTGCCGACGAGGTAGACGTAGCCGGACTGGCCGATCCGGTAGGCGCGCACGCGCTGCGCCATCGACTCGACCGACAGGCCGATGCCGGCCACGCCCGGCCGGCCGGCGGCCGTGTCGAAGCGCGCGTTAATGTAGAGCATGGTGGAATCGTGGGCGATGTTGTTGGCCACGCGCATGCTGTACGGCTTGCCGCTCGCCAGGAAGCCCCAGAACCAGGCGTGATCCGGCACGTCCTTCTTCATCTCGAGGTTGAAACCCTTGTCGGTGTAGTACTTGCCGGTGGCGGCCGATATCCAGAACACGGCATCGGCCTTGTTCTTGGCCTTGACGCTGTGCGCATACGCCAGCCAGGCCGGCACGCCGTCGTCCTGGATGCCGGCGTCTTCCCAGGCGTGCAGGAAGGTATTGTCGGCTACCGCCAGCGAGGCGGCGAGCGGCGCCGCGATCTGGTAGCGGATCTCGTTGCGGATCTCGCCGACGACGGACGGCAATTCCTGCTCGACCACGCGCTGGCGCAGGCCGCGCCCGGCCAGCACGATGCTCAGGACGACGGAGACGGCGAGGAATACTAGCAGGCAGGCGGCCATGCCGGCCATGAGTTTCGTCTTGATCGACGCATGGCGGAAGGTCTGGAGGAGCACGGTAGGGATCCCGGATGAGGCACGAACAAGCCGCTCATCATGGGGTGGGAGTTGCCCGCAGTCAAGCCAATAACAGCTATAACTGCGCGCATATAGTGCTTAAAATACCATTACTACCGTCATGTAACAGCTTTGTCACAGATGGCACTGAAAGCTGGAACGGTGCTGCGCGGCCGGGACACGTCGTCCCCGCGCAGGCGGGGACGACGGTGCTCAATGCGTATTCGCCTGGTCCAGCCCGTGCCCGCCATCCTTCTCGATGGCCTTGCGCACCTTGGCGACCTCGGACGCGCCGGCGCCCTTGGCGTGGTTGCCCCAGCTATTGCGCACGAACGTCACCAGCTCGGCCGTCTCGTCGTCGCTCAAGCGCCATGCGAAGCCCGGCATGGCCAGGTCGGACGGCCGCTCCCTGGTCGACGGCAGGCGGCTGCCGGCCAGGATCAGGCGGATCAGCGAGGTCGGGTCGTCGGCCAGCACGGTCGGGTTGCCCGGCAGCGCGGGGAACGTGATCGCGTTCGACTTGCCGTCGGTGCGGTGGCAGGCCGCGCAGTTGTCCAGGTAGAGCTGGGCGCCGCGGTTGTCGCGGTCGTTGCCGGCCTTGAGCATGCGCGCCGTCTCGTCGCTGGCGGCGAAGGTGGCCTTGTTGCCGCCGTGGGCCGGCAGCGACTTCAGGTAGGCCGCGATCGCCCTCAGGTCGCCGTCGTTCATCAGCTGGGTGCTGTGCGCGACCACGTCGTTCATCGGCGCACCGACCACCGCATTGCTGCGGTTGCGGCCCGTCTTGAGCGTGTCGACGATGTCCTGCTCGGTCCAGTTGCCCAGGCCGTCGACCTGGTCGCCGCGCAGGTTCGCCGCGCGCCAGCCGTCGATCAGCGGGCCGCCGGCCAGGAAGTCCTTGCCCGACTCGTCCAGGGCCAGTTCCTGCTGCGTCGCCGCGCGCGGCGTGTGGCAGGTGC
>DAMAFT010000708.1:0-2765 GCA_031995805.1 Massilia sp. | reverse complement strand
GGGCGATCGGCAGCGCGCCCATCAGGGCCGCCAGCGTCGTCATCATGATCGGGCGGAAGCGCAGGATGCAGGCCTCGCGGATCGCCTGTTCCGGCGTCATCCCCCGGTTGCGCTGGGCGTCCAGCGCGAAGTCGATCATCATGATGGCGTTCTTCTTGACGATACCGACCAGCATCAGGATGCCGATGGTGGCGATGATCGTCAGGTCCATGTTGAACAGGCGTAGCGTCAGCAGCGCGCCCACGGCCGCCGACGGCAGGCCGGCCAGGATCGTGATCGGGTGGATGAAGCTCTCGTACAGCGCGCCCAGCAGCACGTAGATCACGCCGATGGCGGCCACGATCAGGATCAGCTGGCTCGACTGCGAGCTCTGGAACACGGCCGCGTCGCCGCCGTAGTTGGTGATGATCGATCCCGGCAGGCCCATGTCGCGGCCCATCTGCGTGATCGCCGCGGTGGCGTCGCCCAGCGGGGCGTCCGGCGCCAGGTTGAACGACAGCGTGATCGCCTGCAGCTGGCCCTGGTGGTTGACGGCCACCGGCCCCACCGTGCGCTTGACGCCGGCCACGCTGGACAGCTGCACCAGCTGGCCGGTCTTGCTGCGCACCGACAGGCGCGCCAGCGCGTCCTCGAATTCGCGGTCTTCCTTGGCCGTTTCCAGGATCACGTAGTAGCTGGCCGCGGTCGAATAGATGGTCGAGACCTGGCGCTCGCCGAAGGCGGCGTACAGCGCCGTGCGCACGTCGGACAGCTGCACGCCCATCGCGTTGGCCTTGTCGCGGTCGACGTCCAGCGTCGCCTGCAGGCCGCGTTCCTGCGAG
The DNA here is from genome assembly GCA_031995805.1 of Massilia sp. Classification (GTDB taxonomy): domain Bacteria; phylum Pseudomonadota; class Gammaproteobacteria; order Burkholderiales; family Burkholderiaceae_D; genus Telluria. The sequence goes on along the minus strand of DAMAFT010000708.1, from coordinate 1,944 downwards.
TCGCTGGTGACGTCGCGGAACAGCGGGTTGTTGCGCATGCGCTCCTGGAACTCGTTGGCCCAGCGGCCGATGTTCTCGCCCGAGACGCTCTGCAGCGTGTACTGGAAGCGGCTCTTGCTCTGGCGCCCGCCCAGCTGCAGGTTCTGCACCGGCGACAGGTAGACGGCGATGCCCGGCACCGCGCGCACCGCCTTGCGCAGGCGGTCCATCACCTGCGGCATCTTGTCGCGCTGCTCGCGCGGCTTCAGCACCAGGAACATGCGCCCGCCGTTGCCGCCGCCGCTGAACGCGGTCACGTCTTGCACGGCCGGGTCGGCGCGGATGATGTCCACCACGCGGGTCTGCAGCGTCACCATGGCGGACGAGGAGATGTCCTCGGCGGCCTCGGTGTTCACGCGGATCTGGCCCAGGTCTTCCTCGGGGAAGAAGCCCTTCGGGATCGTCGTGTACAGCACCGCCGTCAGCACGAAGGTGCCCAGCGCCGCCAGCAGCACCACCGGGCGGTGCGCCAGCGCCACGTCCAGCGTCTTTTCGTAGGCGTTGCGCACGGCCGTGAACATGGCCTCGAAGTGGCGGCCGACGAAGCTCTTCTCCTCGCTCGGATCATGGCCGTGCGACGACAGCAGGCGCGAGGCCAGCATCGGCACCAGGGTCAGCGACACCACGGCCGAGACCAGCACGGCCAGGCCGACGATCACGGCGAATTCGTGGAACAGCAGGCCGATCACGCCCGGCATGAAGAAGATGGGGATGAACACCGCCACCAGCGAGACCGAGATCGAGATGATGGTGAAGCCCATCTCGCGCGAGCCGTCGAGCGCCGCGCGCATCGGCTTCTTGCCCATCTCCATGTGGCGCACGATGTTTTCCAGCACCACGATGGCGTCGTCGACAACCAGGCCCACGGCCAGCGTGATGCCCAGCAGCGAGACGTTGTCGATGCTGTAGCCGAGCCAGTACAGCAGCGACAGCGCGCCCAGCAGCGAGATCGGCATCGTGACGGCCGGGATGAAAGTGGCGGCGACGCGGTGCAGGAACAGGAAGATCACCAGCACCACCAGCACCACGGTCAGGCCCAGCGTGAAGTTGACGTCGTGGATCGCCTCGCGGATCGAGACCGAGCGGTCGTTGACCAGGTTGATCTTGATCGAGGCCGGCAGCTGCGACTGGAAGCGCGGCAGCAGGTTGCGCACGTGGTCGACCACGGCGACGGTATTCGCGTCCGGCTGGCGCTGCACCAGCAGCACGATGGCGCGCTCGCCGTTGTAGGCGCCGAAGGCCTTGGTCGACTGGTAGCTGTCCTCGACCTCGGCCACGTCCTTCAGGCGCACCGGCTGGTTGTCGCGAGTGGCGACGATCAGGTCGGCGAAGTCGGCCGCCCGCATCATCTGCGGCGGCCCCTGGATGGTCAGCGTCTGCTGCGGGCCGTCCAGGATGCCCAGCGGCGCGTTCGAGTTGGCGGCGCGCAGGGCGGTCGCCAGCTCGTCCATCGTCAGGTTGCGCGCGTTCATCAACTCGGTCTTGGCGCGCACGCGCACGGCGAACTTCTTGCCGCCGTTGACCTGCACCTGGGCCACGCCCGGCAGGGTCGAGATGGCCGGCGACACCAGGTTCTCGGCATAGTCGTTCAGTTCCGACAGGTTCATCGACGGCGACGTCATCGTCATGAACAGCACCGGCGCGTCGGCCGGGTTGACCTTGCGGTAGGACGGCAGGTCCGTCATTTCCTGCGGCAGCTGGCGCTGGGCCGCGAGCAGCGCGGCCTGGACGTCGACGGCGGCGGCGTTGATGTCGATCGAGGTGTCGAATTCCAGCGTCAGCGAGGTATTGCCCTGGGTGCTGGTCGAGGTGATCAGGTTGATGCCGGGGATGGTCGAGAACTGTTTCTCGAGCGGCAGCGCAACCGACGAGGCCATCGTCTCGGGGCTGGCGCCGGCCAGGTTG
>DAMAFT010000707.1:0-2768 GCA_031995805.1 Massilia sp. | reverse complement strand
CGACGCCGCGGCGCAGGATCTCGGTCTGCGGCTTCATGTCCATGCCGCCGAACACGACGGTGGAGCGCAGCGGCGTGTGCTGGGCGTAGGCCTTGACGTTGTCGGCGACCTGGATCGCCAGTTCGCGGGTCGGGGTCAGGACCAGCGCGCGCACGGCGTGGCGCGCCGGCGACATGCTGGTGTTCGCATGCGGCAGCAGCAGCTGGATGATCGGCAGCGAGAAGCTCGCGGTCTTGCCGGTGCCGGTCTGGGCAGCGCCCATGACGTCGCGGCCCTGCAGGACGATCGGGATGGCCTTGGCCTGGATCGGGGTCGGGTGGACATAGCCCTGGTCCGACAGCGCGCGCTGGATCTCAGGCGCCAGGCCGAAATCGGCAAAGCGCACGGTCGGTGCGTCGCCGGTTTCTTGAGTGGTCGGTATTTCAGACATGTTTTCTTTCGGGCGTTAAGCGCGGTTTGCAAGCTTCGTCAGCTCTACGCCGGGCTGCGGCCGGGCATGGCCAACGCGGAAAAACCGGGGTAACAGGATGCGCCTGGGCGCTGGCTCGCGGCGGTTGTCAATACCGCACGGACGTAGAGAGTCTGAATCGCGCTCAAGGTTACCTCAAAACCACCCCTCTGTGTACGAAATCCGTGTTTTTCCTACCCAACCGGCTTAATTCCCAGTCAACTTCGCCTTTACATTCCTTTACCCGACTTTACACAACGCCCGCTCTTTTCCGCGCCGCAACAGTCGATAATTGCATCAAATCACCATCAAGGACAAGACATGGTTGCCAGCGTCAGCAGCAGCAATGTGTCGAACCGGGCCGATTCGGTCTTTTCCAGGCTCGACACCAGGAACCAGGGCTACATCGAGAAAGCCGACCTGCAGAGCGCGCTGGGCGCGGCCGGCGAGGGCGGCCAGGGCGCGGCCGTCGACATCGACGCCACCTTCGGCGCGCTCGACGGCGACAGCGACGGCAAGGTCACCAAGAGCGAGATGACGGACGCCATGGACAAGCTGTCCGACCAGCTCAACGCCCAGTTCGATGCCGCGCGCGTGGCCGGCGGCCGGATGCCGAACGGCGCGCCGCCGGGTCCGCCGCCCGGGGGCGAAGGTGACGCTGGCGGCCAGGGCGGCATGCAGGCCATGGGCGGCGCCGGCGGCCCGCGCGGCGGTGCCCGTGCCGGCCGTGCGGAAGGCACCGGTTCGGCCGAGGAGACCGACGAAACCGGTTCGACCAGCAGCACCTATGTCGCCGCGGCCGATACCGACGGCGACGGCACGGTCAGCGACACCGAGCAGGCGGCCTACGACAAGAAGGTGGCGAGCGGCCAGGTCGACGAATCCGGCAACGCCTCGTCCGGCGGCACCGAGAAGGCGGGCGGCCGGCCGCCGCGCGAGCGCGACCCGGTGCGCGAACTGGCGCATGCGATGGATTTACTGAAGGCCTATGCGGAGAACGGCGGCGGCGACATTTCCGCGGCGTCGACCGGTTCGGCGGCGTCGAGCGTCAGCGTCGAGGCGTGAACGGTGCGGCCTTGAACCGGTGCCGGCGCCCTGCAAGCAACACCGGGCTCCGCCCCCTGCGCTCCAGGCCCATCAGGAGGTAATCAGCCCGTGCTCGTCGAGCACGTCATGCAGCAGCTCCAGCCGGATCATCGGATTGTCGAGCATGAGCATGTGCTGCTTCTGCTGGTTGGGCAGGGGCAGCAATTCGCACCAGCGGTTCGCCACCCAGCCGCAATCGTCCAGGCGGAACGGCGGCTGCACCGGCCAGCGGCCCTGCGGCACGTCGTGCAGCGAGGCCAGCACGCGGTCGAGCGCATCGGCCGCGCCCTGCAGGTCGGACGGGATCCTGACCGCACGGTCGTCTTCCAGCAATGTCGCTTCGGCCATCCACAAGCCGTCGGTGCGGCGTTCGCTGTCCGTTACCCGGAACCGCGTGCCGCCGCGGCACACCACCTGCAGCAGGCCGGGCGTCGACGCGGTGGTGTCCGCCACCGTGGCCAGCGTGCCCACGCCGGCGAACTGTTCCATGCCTTCCGGCGTACGGACTTCCTGGCCCTGGGTCAGCATCACCACGCCGAACGGCGCGTCCTCCGTCAGGCAGCGGCCGATCATGTCGAGGTAGCGGACCTCGAAGACCTGCAGCGGCAGCACGCCGTCCGGAAACAGCACCGTACTCAGCGGGAACAGGGGAATGGAGATGGTGGCCATGCGCGCATCATGACAGATTCGGCGCGCGGCGCGGAGCACGATTGCGGCCGTATCGTAGCGGCGGCCCAACGGCGAACCCGTCAGTCTTCCGGCCCGCGCACGGGCAGTTCGCGCAGCATGTCGGCCAGCGCGCGCAGGCGCCAGCGCAGCCGGCTCCAGCCCGGATCGGGATGCGCCAGCACGCTGACCCGTACCGCATGGCCCGCCGCCGCATCGCAGGCGAAGGCGAATTCCCCGGCCTGTTCGAACGGCAGGCGCAACTCGCGTCCCGGCAGCACCAGTACCTGGCCGAACACGTGCGCGGACAGGTCGCGGTTGCGCAGCAGGAGCACGTCGCGCACGCCCAGCGTCAGCCGCACGTCCGACGGCACCTGCCCCGCCACGCCGCGCGCCTTGAGGATGCCCGCGCCGCGCGGGAAATCGAACGCGTACTCGCGCGTCGGATAGCGCAGCGGCCATAGCGCCGCCCACAGCAGCAGGGCCAGCAGCACGCCCGCGAGCGTCCAGCGCAGGCGGCGCAGCAGGCTGCCGGCCCCGGGCGCAGCGGATGGGCGCGGGCGTGTAG
>DAMAFT010000706.1:0-2770 GCA_031995805.1 Massilia sp. | reverse complement strand
CGGGCAGCGGCCAGGACCGTTCGCTGCGCTGGTTCACCTTTGCCGACGCCGGCCAGATCTACCAGGAAACCCAGAAGATCCGTCCGTCGGAGCTGCGCACGTCGGCCGGTATCGGCCTGTCGTGGATTTCTCCGGTGGGACCGCTGAAGTTGAGTTATGCTAAGCCCCTGAATGCCAAGCCGGGCGACCGCCTGGAACGTTTCCAGTTCCAGATGGGTACCGGTTTCTGATTAAGGAATGCGGAGAATGATGTTGAAAAATGCGATTGCCTCGTTGCCCAGGAATCTGGTGCTGGCTGCCGTCTGTGCCGGCGCGATGGTGCACGCGCATGCGCAGCAGGGTACGAGCGGGCGGATCGGCTTCGTCTATACCGAGCGCCTGATGAGCGAATCCAAGCTCGCCAAGCTGGCCGACGAAAAGATCCAGGCCGAATTCTCCAAGCGCCAGGGCCAGGTCGACGACATGATCAAGCGCTACAAGTCGAACCGCGAGAAGTTCGACGGCGACGCGCCCAAGCTGTCCGACGTCGAGCGCACGCGCCGCACGCGCGAGCTGCTCGACATGGAAAAGGACGTGCAGCGCATGCAGCGCGAGTTCAACGAAGACCTCATCCAGCGCAAGAACGAGGAACGCTCGGCGATCGCCCAGCGCGCCTACAAGCTGATCGAGCAGGTCGCCGAACAGGAACACCTGGACGTCGTGCTGCAGGAGTCCATCTGGACCAACCCGCGCATCGACATCACCGACAAGATCCTCAAGCTGCTCGACAAGTAAGGCGCCGCGCTGCGCCTGCCTCGGGACGCCGGCCTGCGTGGCCGGCAGTTTTTTTTACACTTTTGACTGGACGACCAAGATGGCCACTCGACTGGGTGATTTGGTCGAACGCTTCGGCGGACAGCTGGTCGGCGACCCGAACCTCGAGGTTCAGGGCATCGCCCCGCTGGACAGCGCCGACGCTTCGCACATCAGCTTTCTGAGCAACAGCAAACTGCGCGCCCTGGCCGCGCAGAGCAGGGCGGCGGCACTGATCGTCGCCCCGCTGGACGACGCCACCGTCGCCGCCACCTACGAGGGCGCGCGCATCGTCACCACCAATCCCTACGCCTATTTCGCGCGCGCGGCCCAGTACTTCGCCGCGCTCGAGGAAACGCCGCCGCCGCCGGGCATCCACCCCAGCGCCGTGGTGCACGAGAGCGCCATCGTCGACCCGACCGCGCACGTCGGCCCGCACGCGACCATCGAGGCCGGCGCCGTCGTCGGCGCGCATGCGATCGTGGGCGCCGGCTGCTTCGTCGGACGCGAGGCCGAGATCGGCGAACACACGCAACTGTTCGCCAACGTGACCTTCCACGCGCGCTGCCGGGTCGGCAAGCGCGGCATCCTGCACTCGGGCGCCGTGATCGGCACCGACGGCTTCGGCTTCGCGCGCGAGAACGGCGTCTACATCAAGATCCCGCAGACCGGCCGCGTGCTGCTGGGCGACGACGTCGACATCGGCGCCAACACGACCATCGACCGCGGCGCGCTGGCCGACACCGTCATCGAGGACGGCGTCAAGCTCGACAACCAGATCCAGATCGGCCACAACTGCCACATCGGCGCCAACACGGCGATGGCCGGCTGCGTCGGCGTGGCCGGCAGCGCCCGGATCGGCAAGAATTGCACCTTCGGCGGCGCCGCCATGGTGCTGGGCCACCTGGAAATCGCGGACAACGTCCATATCTCCTCGGGCAGCATGGTGTCGCGCTCCGTGCTGGCGCCCGGGCAGTACACCGGCTTCTACCCGCTGGCCAAGAATGCCGAGTGGGAAAAGAGCGCCGCAATCGTGCGCAACCTCGCCTCGATGCGCGAGAAGATCCGCGTACTGGAAAAACAGATCAAGAACCTGACCGAACCGACAGAACAACAATGACGACCGAAACGAATACCGCATCGAAGATCCTGGGCATCAAGGAGATCAAGGAATACCTGCCGCACCGTTACCCGCTGCTGCTGGTGGACCGCGTGGTCGACTACGAACTGGGCAAGACCATTACCGCGATCAAGAACGTGACCGTCAACGAAGAATTCTTCAACGGCCACTTCCCGCACCAGCCGGTGATGCCGGGCGTGCTGATGATCGAGGCGCTGGCGCAGACCGCCGCGATCCTGTCGTTCATGACCATGAACGTCAAGCCGGACGAGAACTCGGTGGTCTACTTCGTCGGCATCGACAATGCGCGCTTCAAGCGCCCGGTCGGCCCCGGCGACCAGCTGAAGATGGACGTCGAGATCCTGCGCACCTCGCGCGGCATCTGGAAGTACAAGGCCCAGGCCAGCGTCGACGGCAAGGTCGCCGTCGAGGCGGAACTGATGTGCACGATCCGCGCCAACGAGCCGGCCACGGGGAAGTAAGATGAGCAAGATCCACGCGACCGCGATCGTCGACCCGAAGGCCGAGCTGGACAGCTCGGTCGAGGTCGGCCCGTACTCGATCGTCGGACCGAACGTGCGCATCGGCGCCGGCACGGTGGTCGGTCCGCACGTGGTGGTCGAGGGCCACACGACGATCGGCCGCGACAACCGCATCTTCCAGTTCGCCTCGCTGGGCGCGGCGCCGCAGGACAAGAAGTGGGCCGGCGAGCCGACCCGCCTGGAAATCGGCGACCGCAACACGATCCGCGAATTCTGCACCTTCAATCTCGGCACCGTGCAGGACGCCGGCGTGACCCGCCTGGGCGACGACAACTGGATGTCCGCCTACACCCACCTGGCGCACGACTGCCAGGTC
>DAMAFT010000705.1:0-2776 GCA_031995805.1 Massilia sp. | reverse complement strand
CCCAGCAGTAGGCCGCCCACGCACAGGATGCCGACGCCGGCGAACACCACGGCCAGGATGCCGCCCACCATCAGCATGACCACGCCCGCCACCAGCATGCCGCCGCCAGCGAACAGCATGCCGAGCAGGGCTTCCAGCGGGCCGTCGATCTCGTCGCCGTCGACGTGGAAGGTCATGTCGCCGCTCCAGGCGAACATATTCCACAGCATCAGCGCGAACAGGAACAGGAAGACGATGGCGGCGATCTTTTTCATGATGAATCCTCTTGGAAGTCGTTGTGCCGTTCGTTCGTTTGTCGGCGGCATGGTGCAACTGTAGGCGCGTGGGCCGCGCGTTGCCACGGGCGTGCGACAGGCTGCATGTTTGCGGGGCCGGAAGGCGTGCGCGGCGGACGAGCGGGCAACGCGAAGTGCCGGAAATCAAGCCTTGCAATGCAGGGCACGGCGTCTATACTGACAACCTGCTCTATCGCAGGAGGTTGCATGAACTTCATCCGATACCTGATCCGCGAAGGCCCGGCAGGCGCTGCCGGCCACAAGAATCCGCCCTCGGCGCCACCGGCCATCCCGCCCATCATCATCAACCCATTCAACCGGGACATCCCGCATCCCGCGATCGACCCGCGGCCCAGCCTGCCCGGTCCGCCGATCGTCCCGCCGCGCGGCCCGGACCTGCGCATCATTTAGCGATTCCCACGCGCGATTCGTCGTCCGCGCCTTGTTTGGCACAGCGGAATTCCCTATGATCTGGCTTTGGGCACAGCCCGCCGGAGTGGGAATGAACGACATGAACGACGAAGTACCCGAGCACGACGACGATGCTCTCGTGCAGGAGCCGCGCCTGTGGCAGGGCAACGGCTGGACCGCGCGCGTCATCAAGAACGAGGATGACGACGGCTGGGCGGTCGCCATGTACAAGGACGGCGAATCCGAGCCGGCCCTGGTCGGTCCCTGGACCATGGGACGCGACAAGAAGAACCCGAAGCCGCTCGACACGCCGGCCTTCCACACGCTGGTGAAGACGGCGTCCGAAGTGATCCGCCGCCATGAGCAGCAATTGCATGCGCAATTGCACAAGAGTACCGTGGTGTCGTCCGCGGACGGCGAACTCAAGGTCACGCTCGACATCGTTCCCGACGAGGACCATCCGTACGCGCTGCTGTCCGCCTTCGACGAGATGGGCGAGCGGGTCGCACAGGTGCGCGTGGATCCTGGCTTCAAGCTGTCGCCGTCCTCGGCGATGGCCTGGGTCGAGAGCGATTTCCGCGCGCCGCGCTGAGGTTTACGCGACAGGATGCTCCCGCGCGCGGGCTGAACTGATACTATTTCCCTCACGCATTACTCATGCTTGAAAGGGAAGCGATGGAAAGCCGTCTCGCCCGCCTGGAAGCGGTCCAGGCGATGCTGCTCGAAATCGGGCAGCTGTCCGCCAGTTGCACCGACATCCGCGAATTCCTCGGCGCCGTGCACCACGCGCTGGGCCGCATCATGTATGCGGACAATTTCTATGTCGCGCTGGCCGAGCGCGAAGACAATACCGTGCGCTTCGTCTACTTCGTCGACACCGTCGACGAGGGGCCGGACCCGCAGGAACGGGTGGCGCTGGCCTCGCCCGAGCAGTCGCCGACCGCCTGGGTGATGCTCAACCGCCAGCCGCTGTCGATGACGGCCGCAGAGACGCTGGCACGCGAGAACGGCAGCCCCTGGGGCCGCGGCAGCACGGCCGAGCACTGGATGGGCTGCCCGCTGCTCGACCAGCAGCACGAGGTGCTGGGCGCCATCGTGGTCCAGAGCTACCTGCCGCAGCACACCTACAGTGCGGAAGACGAGGCGCTGTTCTCGCTGATCGCCAACCACGTGTCGAACGCGCTGCAGGGGCTGCAGAGCATGGACCGGCTCGAGCGCGCCGTGCAGGAGCGCACCCGCGCGCTGGCGCGCGAGGTGGCCGAGCGGCGCCGCGCCGAACAGGTCCAGCACGCGCTGTACCAGATCGCCGACCTGTCCGCGTCCGTGCTGGAAACCGAGGCGCTGGCGCAGAGCCTGCACGGCATCGTCTCGGAACTGATGACGGCCAAGAACTTCCTGATCGCGCTGACCCATCCGGACACCGGCGAGATCAGCATCCCGTATTTCGTCGACGAGAAGGATGCCGAGGCGCCGTACAAGCGCTTCCCGTTCGGCGCCGGCATGGTGTCCTACGTGCTGCAGACGCGCCAGGCGCAGCTGCACGACGCCGGCAGCTTCGCGCGCCTGCACGCCGCCGGCAAGGTGCGCCAGCCGCTCGGCAACACCAATATCTCGAGCTGGATCGGCGCGCCGATGCTGGTGCACGACAAGGCCTACGGGGTGCTGGTGATCCAGAGCTACGACCCGACCATCATCTACACCAAGTCCGACCTCGACCTGCTGGCCTTCATCGCCAGCCACGTCGCGGTGGCGATCGCGCGCATGCAGGCCGACCGCGCGATCCGCAAGGCCAAGGAAAGCCTGGAGGCGCGCAACGCCGCGCTGAACCAGGCGCTGACCCAGCTGCAGGAAGCGCAGTCGGAACTGGTGCGCCAGGAAAAGCTGGCCTCGCTGGGCCGGCTGGTCGCCGGCGTGGCGCACGAGATCAACACGCCGCTGGGCATCTGCGTGACGGCCACCAGCCACCTGGTGCAGGAACTCAAGCTCACGCGCGAGGAGCTGGCCAACGGCGAGATGACCGAAGACAGCCTGCAATCCTTCTTCGACGTGGTCGACCAGTCGCTGCGCATCATGACCACCAATACCCAGCG
>DAMAFT010000704.1:0-2780 GCA_031995805.1 Massilia sp. | reverse complement strand
CCAGCCCCGGCCGCGCGCGCGCCGACCAGGCCGCGACGGTGGTGGCGCCGCGTCCGTTGCGCAGGTAGTCGATGTAGATGCGGCCCACGCGGTTCTTCGCGCCGCTCTTCGCGGCGAAGCGCTCCGGCAGCGTCCTGGCCATGTGCTCGACGACCGCGCGGCTGAAATCCTTGACCGTGTCCCAGTCCAGCTTGGGCTTGATCGGCACCACCACGTGCAGGCCCTTGCCGCCGCTGGTCTTGAGGAAGGGGTTCAGGCCCAGCTCGACCAGGAAGGCGCGCAGCAGCGCCGCCGCTTCCTGCACCTGCGCCCAGGCCACCCCCTCGCCGGGGTCGAGGTCGAACACGAAGCGGTCCGGCGTGTCATAGCGGCGCCCGGTGGCGTTCTGGCTGTGGATTTCCACCACGTTCCACTGCGCGCTCGATAGCAGCCCCTCGGCGGTGGCCACCTGCGTCATGCGCGGATGCTCCGGGTCGAGCGCCTGGTCCATCTGCGCGATGCCCGGCATCTTGCCCGGGTCGGTCACGTGCTTCTGGAAGAACAGCTCGCCGCCCACGCCCTCCGGGGCGCGCACCAGCGACACGGGACGGTCTTCCAGGTACGCCATCATCAGCTCCCCGACCAGCGCGTAGTAGCGCACCATGTCCATCTTGGTGACGCCGCTGTCGGCATCCATCACGCGCTCGCCGTGCGTCACCTTGAAGGTGGCCGGCAGGTTGCCCGGCAGGCCGGCGGCCGCCGGCCGCCCGCGCTTCGTCTGCTTCGTACCCTTTGCCGCCCCCTTGCGCCCGCGCGCGGGCTGCTCCGGCTCGCCCTCCAGGTGCCGCGCCTGCTCGCGCACGACGCTCTTCGCCCGCTTGTCCTGGCGCAGCCCCTGGAAGACCGGATGGCGGACCACGCCGGCCGGCGTCCATTCGGAAAAGCTCACCTCGGCCACCAGGCGGGGTTCGACCCAGTGCTTGCCGCTGCCCGGCACCGCGCGCGGCGGGAACGGGCTGGCTTTGGTGCCGATCGGTTCGAGCACCTCGCGCAGGTGGCGCAGCGAGGCGCCGTTGAAACCGCTGCCGACGTGGCCGGCATAGCGCAGCACGCCGCCGGCGTCGTAGTAGCCCAGCAGCAGCGCGCCGATGCCGGTGCGCGATCCCTGCGGATCGGTATAGCCGCCGATGACGAATTCCTGGCGCTGGCCGCACTTGAGCTTGATCCAGTCCGGAGAACGGCGCGTCGCGTAGCGCGCGTCGCGGCGCTTGCCGATCACGCCTTCCAGGCCGACTTGGCAGGCCGCGACCACGAGCTGGGCGGGGTCGGTGCCGAATTCGGCGGAAAATCGCACGGTGTCGGACTGGCGCGCCGCCAGCACCTCCTGCAATAGCGGCCGGCGTGCATCGAGGCGCACCTCGCGCAGGTCGTGGCCCTTGTAGTAGGGGATGTCGAACACGAAGTAGACGATCTGGGCGGTGTTGGACCCGTCGAAGGCCAGCTGCAGCAGGTTGAAGTTCGGCCTGCCGTTCTCGTCGTGCACGACGATCTCGCCGTCGTACCAGCCGTCCGGCAGTTTCATGCGCCGGATCTCGGCCTGCAGCGGCGCCAGCTTGGCGGTCCAGTCGTTGCCGTTGCGCGTGACCAGGCGCACGTCCTTGCCCTCCACGCGCGCCAGCATGCGGTAGCCGTCGAACTTGATCTCGTAGATCCAGTCGCCCGGATCCGGCGGCGGACCGTCGACCAGCGTGGCCAGTTGCGGGGCCAGCTTCTCGGGCAGTTCCGTCTTGACCGCGCCGGCCGGCATCCGGGCGCGGCGCGGCGTGGCGGGCGCTGCCGCCTTGCTTGCCGGCTTGCTTGCCGCCTTCGCCGGCGTCTTCGCCGCGGCCGGCTTGCGGGCTTTCAGTCCCTTGACCTTGGCGTCGGCCGTCGCCTTCTCTCCCGGCCCGGCCGGCATGGGCAAGTCCTTGACGCTGTCCGGGAATTCGTCGACGACGGAGAATTCCGCGGCGGGGCGCGCGTACTCGTCGTTTTCCTTGATCAGCAACCAGGGCTCCTGCTTGTCGCCCGGCTTGCCGCGCATGCGCACCAGTACCCAGCGGCCGTGCATCTTGTGGCCGTGGATCTCGAACTTGACCTCGCCCTTGGCGAAGCCGGCGTGCGGGTCGCCGACGGGCTCCCAGGTGCCCTTGTCCCAGATGATGACCTTGCCGGCACCGTACTGGTGCGGCGGGATCGTGCCTTCGAAGTCGGAATAGGAAATCGGGTGGTCTTCCACGTGGATCGCCATGCGGCGGTCGTGGGTATCGTAGCTGGGTCCCTTGGGGACGGCCCAGCTCTTCATGGTGCCGTCGAGCTCCAGGCGGAAATCGTAGTGCAGCCGCGTGGCCCAGTGCTTCTGGATCACGAAGGTCAGCGCATCCTTGCCGGCCTCGCCGCCTTCTTCCGGCTCCGACGTGATGGAAAAGTTACGCTTGGCTTTGTACAGCTTGAGTGCGTCGGGCATGGCATCACCTCTACATCCACGAGATATCCAGTGTATGCAAAAAGGTGCGGGCGGGACTGTACGCCAGCTAACGCCAGTCCCGCGGCCGCGCACCCGGCCCTGCGCCGCGCGCCTACTTGCGCTCGGCCGCGCTGCGGTCGCGCGCCGCGCGGAATTCCGAGTCGGACGCCCAGTTCGGCCAGGCGCCGCCGTCGGCCAGGTCGCGGCCCAGCGCATACAGCATGTCGAGGTCGCGCGCCATGCCGGTGAACGGCCAGTCGGCGCGCCACTCGTCGGATGGCTGGTGGTAGCTGTC
>DAMAFT010000703.1:0-2781 GCA_031995805.1 Massilia sp. | reverse complement strand
AGGCCGCCGCCCACCTTGACCGGGCCGAACCTGCCGTAGGCGCCCAGGTGCCAGCGCGAGTCGGACAGGTTGCTGCGGTTGGGGCCGAACGCGGCGGCGGCGCCGGTGCCGCCGTGGTAGGTGTCGTAGCCGGCCGTCACGCCCCAGCCCTTGGTGTCGTAGGCGAGCATCGCGTTCCAGCCGCGGCAGGCCTTGCTGTCGGCCGCGTTCTCGCCGCCGCAGTTGGTCGCCGACGGGCCGCCGGCGGCCGACGTGTCGCGGCCCAGCGTGTAGCCGGCGCCCACGGTGAAGCCGTTGAAGGTGCCCTTGTAGGAAATCGAATTGTCGTTGCGCAGGTTGGGCAGCAGCAGGTCGAGCGCGCCGATCGACATCTGCGCCGGGCCGATGACGTCGGTGTCGAAGAAGGTGAAGTACAGCATGCTGTAGGTGCGGCCCAGCGACACCAGGCCCCAGTCGCCGGCCAGGCCCACCCAGGCCTGGCGGCCGAACAGGCGGCCGCCCTGGTTCAGGCCGCCGGTATCCGGCTGGAAGCCGTTTTCCAGCGTGAACACGGCCTTCAGCCCGCCGCCCAGTTCCTCGCTGCCGCGAAAGCCGATCCGCGACGGGAACTGCCCCCCGGACAGGCCCGGCATGCGCGTCAGGCCGTCGCCGTTCGGCGCGGTATTGCTCAGGTGCTCGAACGCCGCGTCGATCAGGCCGTAGACCTGGACCTGCGTCTGCGCCTGGACCGCCGGGGCGGCAAGTGCGCCCACTGCGGCCAGCATGGCCAGCGCGCCCTTGTTGAAACTCGTCTTCATGGTGTCTCCTCCGTTGTAATCGCCGCGGGCAGCTGGTTCTTGTGTGGTGTGCTGCCTCGTGTGGAGTGCCGACAGCGCGCGGCGGATGCGCTGTCAGTGTGCTGCGATGCCCTCCTCCTGCGCGAGCCCGAGCAGGCGGCCCATGTGCGCCTCGTCGGCGAGGAAGGCGGCGCTGCGGCCCTGGTGGACGATGCGGCCGCGGTCGAGCACGACGACGCGGTCCGTCACTTCCAGCGCCATGTGGGCGTGCTGCTCCACCAGGATCAGCGCCAGGCCGCCGTCCCGGAGCGCCTTGATGGCGTCCAGCAGCACGTCCATCATGATCGGCGACAGGCCCTCGAGCGGCTCGTCGAGCAGCAGCAGGCGCGGATTGCCCACCAGGGCGCGTCCCATCGCCAGCATCTGCTGCTCGCCGCCCGACAGCTGGTTGCCGAAGTTGGCGCGCCGTTCCTGCAGGCGCGGAAACAGTGTGTAGACTTCGGCGATGTTCCACGGGCCCGGGCGCAGCGCCACCCGCAGGTTCTGCTCCACCGTGAGGGAAGCGAAGATCTCGCGTTCCTGCGGCACGTAGCCCAGGCCGGCGGCGTTGCGCTGGTGGCTGGCCAGCGCGGCGATCTCGCCGCCCTGCAGGCGGATGCTGCCGCGCGACATGGTGGTCAGCCCCATCAGCGTGGCCAGCAGGGTGCTCTTGCCGACGCCGTTGCGGCCCAGCAGGGCCAGCGATTCGCCGGCATCCATGGCGAGCGCCAGGTCGTCGATGACGACGGCGTCGCGGTAGCCGGCGCGCAGGCCGGTAATTTCGAGCAATCTAGTCATGGTGGCGCCTCCCCAGGTAGACATCGCGCACGCGCTGGTCGTTGCGGATCTCGTCGACCGAACCTTCGAGCATCACCGCGCCCTCGACCAGCACCGAGATGCGGCGGGCGAAGCGGAACACCAGGTTCATGTCGTGTTCGATGAAGACGATCGACATCGCGTCCGGCAGGCGCTCGAGCAGGTCGAGGATCATGCCGCTCTCGCCGTTCGGGATGCCGGCCGCCGGTTCGTCCAGCAGCAGCACCTTCGGCTGCAGCGCCATGGCGATGGCGATCTCCACCAGCCGGCGCTGGCCGTAGGCCAGGTCGGCGATGGTCTTCAAGGCCAGCGCCAGCAGGTTCAGCTCGTCCATCAGGCGCACCACCTCCGCCGTCACGGCGCCGTCGCCGCCGCTGCGGCCCCACGGCTTCCAGCTGCGCCCGAGGCGCTGCGCCACCGGGATCGCGAGGTTCTCGGCCACCGTCAGGCCGTTGAACAGCGTGTTGATCTGGAAGGTGCGCACCAGGCCGCCGCCGACGCGGCGCTGCGCCGAGGCCGACGTGATGTCGCTGCCGTTCAGCAGGATCGCGCCGCCGCTGGGCTTGAACATGCCGGTGCACAGGTTGACCAGGGTGGTCTTGCCGGCCCCGTTCGGGCCGATCAGCGCATGGCGTGCGCCGTGGGCGATCCTGAGGTCGACGCTCTTCGTCACCTCGATCGCACCGAAGCGCTTGCACAGGCCGCGCGTCTCGAGTGCGTAGCTCATGGCTGACCTCCGCGGCCGCGGCGCGCCAGCAGGCCGCCCCAGCGATCGCCCAGCGTCATCAGGCCGCCCGGCGCGAAGCGCACCAGCAAAATCAGGGCCAGGCCGACGAAGAACATCCAGTGGAACGGGTTCACCTCGGCCGCGCGGTCCAGCATCAGCATGTACAGCGGGATGCCGATGAAGGCGCCGTACAGGCGGCCGACGCCGCCGATGATCAGCATGATCAGGATGTCGCCCGACAGCTGGAAGGTCAGGCGGTCCAGGCTGACGGTGCGGGTGATCTGCGCGGCCAGGCCGCCGGCGATGCCGGCGAGGACCGCCGACAGCGCGTAGGCGGCCACCAGGCGCAGGTGCACCGAGGCGCCCACCAGGTGCATGCGCCGGGTGTTCTCGCGGATGCCGCGGATCGACAGGCCGAACGGC
>DAMAFT010000702.1:0-2786 GCA_031995805.1 Massilia sp. | reverse complement strand
TCGCCGAATACTACTTCTTTAGCTGCCATTTTCTGTTTCTCCGTTTATTCGGTAGATGTTCTGTGGGGAGGATTACGAGACCAGGACGGCCATGATGTCTTCTTCGCGCATCACCAGCAGTTCCTGACCATCGACCTTGACGGCCTGGCCCGAGTACTTGCCGAACAGGACGCGGTCGCCGACCTTGACTTCCAGCGGACGCACGTTGCCGTTCTCCTGCACTTTGCCATTGCCCACGGCCAGCACTTCACCTTGGTCCGGCTTCTCGGCCGCGGCATCGGGGATGATCAGGCCGGATGCAGTCTTGGTTTCCTGGTCGAGACGCTTCACGATCACGCGATCGTGCAAGGGGCGAAGGTTCATGCAAAACTCCTTTGTGTTGGTTTGACTTGGCGTTACGTACCGTCCGAATCGTCGGAGCGGTGCAGAGGGCTGTTAGCACTCTCTACTAACGAGTGCTAATTATAGGGACGATAATTTGTCATTTCAAGCCACAGCGTTGGGGTTTTTTTGCGCATCCTCAATCGCGCGCTTGGGCTTGCCGCAAAAGTTACGACAAAGTCATGACATCCCGATGGCAAAAGCATCGGACCGGGCTGGCGCCGGAAAAATTCCCGAGAGCCTATCACCGCCGGCCCGAACGGCGCGCACGATCGGCGCCGGGGCAGGGCGCGTACTTGGGATTCTGTTGACGGGAAATTCAAGTCGGTCCTATAGTTATGGATGATTTCCGAATTCCAAGAACTTTCCGACAAAATCGACAAGCTCGCCGCGCTGACCCAGTCGCTGCGCAGCGAGAACTACCTGCTGCGCCAGGCCAACGCCCTGCTCAGCGCCGAGAACGTCGATTTCAAGAACCGGCTGCTCGCCGCCCAGGAGCGCGTCGAAGCGCTGCTGGTGCAGCTCGAGCCTCCGGCGTCCCCGGCAGCGCCGGTCAACCCCGACGATGCCGAGGCCGCACGATGATCCACCTGGACGTTACCCTCATGGGCCTGCCGTACCGCCTGGCTTGCCGCGAAGGCGAGGAGCAGACGCTGCGCCAGGCCGTCGCCTACCTCGACGGCAAGATGTGCGCGCTGCGCGACTCGGGCAAGGTCAAGGGCACCGACCGCATCGCCGTCATGGCCGCGCTGTCGGTGGCCGCGGAATTCCTGTCGGTGAAATCGCCGCAGGGCCCCCTGTCCGACATGTCGATGATGGAAGTCAGGCAGAAACTGGAAGCGATGCATACGGTGCTCGACGCCGCGCTGGCGCCGCAGGAAACCTGATTCAACAGAAAATGGTTTGACAGGACGGTGCGGCGTAGTAAACTGGCGCCTACCCTGCGGTGTTCGAGATTTGTCATATATTCCTTGAACCATTCTTTCGCATAGGTTGTGGAACATGCCTGGTGGGCGCGATCGTCACTAGTTTGACGAACCCGAAATCGAGCTGACTGCGACCACCTTGAGCCTTTTGGTTCGGGATGCCGGCAAAAACGGCACAGGCGGGGCTACATTCACGAGCGGTTGCGGCACGAAGGTGCGCAACCGCTTTTTCATGCGCGCTCGATAAAGGCGTGGTCATTGTTTATGCAGGCGGACGGGAAAATGCGCTACTGGTTGATGAAGTCCGAGCCGGACGAAGTGAGTTTCGACGACGTGCTGGCCGCGCCCGGCAAGACGACGGCGTGGTTCGGCGTGCGCAACTACCAGGCCCGCAACTTCATGCGCGACCAGATGCGCGAGGGCGACGGCGTCCTGTTCTACCACTCCAGCTGCGCCGTCCCCGGCGTGGCCGGTATCGCGCGCATCGCCAGCGGCCCGTACCCGGACGCCTCCCAGTTCGACGCCGCCGGCAAGTACTTCGATCCCAAGGCCACGCCGGAGACGCCGCGCTGGACTTCGATCGACGTGCAGGCCGTCGCCGCCGGCCGCTACCTGCCGCTGACCGAACTGCGCACGGTGCCGGAGCTGGACGACATGGTGCTGCTGCAGAAGGGCAGCCGCCTGTCCATTTCTCCCGTCACGCCCGGCCAGTGGCAGCGCA
Source organism: Massilia sp. (assembly GCA_031995805.1). Classification (GTDB taxonomy): domain Bacteria; phylum Pseudomonadota; class Gammaproteobacteria; order Burkholderiales; family Burkholderiaceae_D; genus Telluria. Next base: position 758 of record DAMAFT010000702.1, on the reverse strand, counting down.
TTCTGCAACTGGCGGGCCTGCCGGCGGACGCCGCCGGCGCGGCGGCCTGAGCGTGTTCCCGGGCGGCCTCGATCCCGCGACGGTGCTGGCGCTGCTGGCGATGGGCTGCTTCGGCGGCTTCTCGGCCGGCCTGCTCGGCATCGGCGGCGGCATGGTGCTGGTGCCCTTCATGACGATGATCTTCACGGCGCGCGGCTTCGCGCCGCACCTGGTCGTGCACATGGCGATCGCCACGTCGCTGGCCACCATCCTGTTCACGTCGATCTCGTCGATGCGCGCCCACCACCGCCACGGCGCCGTGCTGTGGCGGGTGGCGCGCCTGCTGGCGCCGGGCATCGTGGTCGGCTCCTGGATCGGTCCCTGGATCGGCAAGCAGATGGACACGCAGGCGCTGGCGCTGTTCTTCGGCGTGTTCGTGGCGTTCTCGGCGACGCAGATGCTGCTGAACCGCCGCCCGGAAGGCAGCCTGCCGCTGCCCGGCACCGGCGGCATGCTGCTGGCGGGCGGCCTGGTGGGCGTACTGTCAGGCCTCGTGGGCGCGGGCGGCGGCTTCGTGTCGATCCCGTTCATGACGTGGCGCGGCATCCGCATCCACAACGCGGTGGCGACCAGCGCGGCACTCGGTTTCCCGATCGCGCTGTCGGGCACCGTGGCGAATATGTATTACGGCTGGGGCGAACGCGGCCTGCCGGCCGGCGCAGTGGGCTTCGTGTGGGTGCCGGCGCTGCTGATGGTGGTCGTCGCCAGCATGGTGCTGG
>DAMAFT010000701.1:0-2790 GCA_031995805.1 Massilia sp. | reverse complement strand
CGTCCGGGCCGCCCGCCGGTGCGGCGGCGCTGGCGAACCTGCTGGCGCGCGTCGACGCCGCGCTGGCCGCCGCACCCGGCGCGGATGCGCCGCATGACGCCGCCGCCCATCCCGGCGCCGCGAACGTGTTCTACCTGCCGCGCCTGCGCCGCAGCCTGCCGCAAGGCAGCCTGGCAAGCGCCGACGCGCGCACGCTCGACCTGCTGGCGCGGGTGTTCGAGGTGGTGCTGCTGGACGACGACATGCCGGCGCCGGCGCGCACCCTGCTGCAGGCCTTGCAACTGCCGGTGCTGAAGGCGGCGCTGCTGGACCGGAATTTCTTCTTCGAGGACAGCCATCCGGCGCGGCGCCTGGTCGACCTGCTGTCGCGCATGGGCTGGGAGCGGCGCCAGGACGCCGGCGATCCGGTATTCCAGGCGATGCGCCGCAGCGTGGCGGCGGTCGCCGGCGCCGGGGCCGACACCGGCGCGATGCGCACGGCCGAGCGGGCCAATGCCGTGTTCGCGGCCGCGCTGGCCGACCTGGAAGCCGTCGTCGCGGCGCGCGCCGACGCCGACGATGCCGCTTTGCGCAGCGCCATCGCGGGACCGGTCGCCAGCGCCGAGCGCGAGGAACGCCTGGAGGCGGCCACGCGCGCGGCGCGCGACGCGGTCGGCCTGCGCATCGCCGCGGGCGACGTCGGCGCCGTGGTCGAAGGCTTCCTGGAACAGCGCTGGACCACGGTGCTGACCTTCGCCTACAGCATCGAGGAGGCGCGGCCCGGCGCGGTCGGCAACGCCACCCGCGCCATGGACGACCTGATCTGGAGCGTGCGGCCGAAGCCCACGCAGGAACAGCGCAGGGACCTGATCGCGCGCCTGCCGCGCCTGCTCGCCACGCTGAACAAATGGCTGGACGCCATCCAGTGGCAGGATGCGGCGCGCCTGGAATTCTTCGCCGGCCTGGCCGAATGCCATGCCGCGATCGTGCGCGCGCCGATCGCCCTGTCGCCCGAGCGCCAGCTCGAACTGGCCGTCGAGGCGGCCCAGCAGGATGCGCTGCGCCGCGTCGAGCTGGAGCGCGCCGCCGAGGAACGGGCGGCCGCGCACGCGGCCGCACAGGCCGCGGCCTGGTCGCCGCTGGACGGCCTGGAACGCGGCCTGTGGCTGGAGTTCCGTGGCGGCGACGGCGCCCGCAAGGCCAGGCTGGCCTGGGTCAGCCCCTTGCGCACGCTGTTCATCTTTTCCGGGCCGGACCGCCAGGAAGCGTTCTCGCTGCCGGCGCAGGCGCTGGCCGACGCGCTGCATGCCGGCCGCGCGCGCGTGCTGGCCATCGATGGCCTGGTCGGCCAGGTATTGTCCGAGGCCATGCGCGACGGCGCCGTCAACGATGTCGTCGATGACGGCGCGCTCGATGCCACTGCTGCGCGGCAGGCCTCCTGAGCGGCCTTACCCTTCCTTCATATACAATCGCGGATTCGATTGCATATTAGTAAGTTTCGAGGGATTCCATGACCTTGCGAGGACACACCTGGCGCTGCCTGTTCGTCAGCGCCGTGGCGCTGCTGGCGGCGGCGCTCGCCATTTTGCCCGACCTGGACCACGCGCTGCGCCTCAAGACGGCGGCCTGCACTGCCGTCACGCTGGCCAGCGGCTTCCTGATCGCCCAGTGGCTGGCCGGACGCGATCCGCTGCGGCCGACCGGCGACCTGGAGATGGCCGCGCTGGCCCCGGCGCCGGCCGGCATGGCGCTGATGACGCTGTGGCTGCCGGTGCTGCTGGCGCTCGCCGTCGTCGTGCTGCGCACGCTGGGCGGCGCCGATCCGGTCCGGGTAAGCTGGGAACTGATCGTCATCGGCGGCCTGGTCGGCCAGCACACGTTCGGCGCCTGGTCCTACCGCGGCGGACGCTGAACCGCAGCCGACGACGAGGCGCGCAATGCCCATCTGGTCGAACCTGTCCGCCCTGGGCGGCCTGAACGTCACCGCGCTGCTGGCGCTGGCGGTCGCCGCCTGGCTCGCCGGCGCGCGCTGCTGGCGCCTGGCGCGCGCCTGGTGCCTGTTGTTCGGCGCCGCCATGCTGGTGGCGGCGGCCAGCCAGGTGGCCTTCATGGGCTGGGGCATCGGCATCGAGTCGCTGTCGTTCACCGGCTTTTCCGGCCACGCGGCGCGCGCGGCGGCCGTGTTCCCGGTCGCGCTGTTCCTGCTGCTGGAACGCCAGGGGCACCGCCTGCGCCATGGCGCCGTCGCGGCCGGTGCGCTGCTGGGCGTCGCGGTCGCCATCGCCCGGGTCGAGGTCGGCGCCCACTCGCCCAGCGAAGCCGTGGCCGGCTGCCTGCTGGGCCTGGCGGCGGCGGCGCTGTTCATCGCCCGCGCCCGCACCGCGCGCGACCGCTCGCCGCAACCGCTGCTGCTGGGCCTGCTGGCCGCCACGCTGCTGCTGCCGTTCGCCGACCCGATCGACTCGCACCAGTGGCTGACCGCCGCCACGCTGACACTGTCCGGCCGCGACCGCATCTACCTGCGCAACGGCTGGCAACCGGCGCGCAGCCCCTACGTCCCGCCCTGCGCACCAGAACGCATCCGCTTCGACTACCTCTGCCTCTGACCCCGATTTTCGATGTCGAGTTTTGGCGTGCAGCGCGGTTTTTTGTAGTCGAATGGCAAGAGACAGGTGGTATGATGCAGCCCTTCGAGATCCAGCTTCTTTCAGCGAAACGTGCGTCTATCATCCATTAAATTGTCGGGATTTAAGTCTTTCGTCGATCCCACCAATTTCCAGGTGCCGGGCCAGCTGGTCGGCGTGGTCGGGC
>DAMAFT010000700.1:0-2796 GCA_031995805.1 Massilia sp. | reverse complement strand
CGCTGTCGAAGCAGATCGGCATGCTGAAGGGCAAGGGCGAAGACACGAGCGCCGTAATGGCGGAAGTGGCCGGCATCGGCGACGAGCTCAAGGCCAACGAAGCGCTGCTCGCCGACGTGCAGGAAAAGATGGCCCGCTTCATGGAGACGATCCCGAACCTGCCGCACGAATCGGTGCCGGTGGGCCAGGACGAGGCCGGCAACGTCGAGGTGCGCAAGATCGGCGCCCCGCGCCAGTTCGACTTCGAGGTCAAGGACCACGTCGACGTCGGCGCCCCGCTCGGCCTGGACTTCGACACCGCGACCAAGCTGACCGGTTCGCGCTTCTCGGTCATGAAGGGCGGCATCGCGCGCCTGCACCGCGCGCTGGCCCAGTACATGCTGGACACGCATACCGGCGCGCACGGCTATACCGAGTGCTATACGCCGTACCTGGTGAATGCGGACTCGCTGCGCGGCACCGGCCAGCTGCCGAAGTTCGAGGAAGACCTGTTCGCGGTCAAGAAGGGCGGCGCCGAAGGCGAGGGCGAGAACTTCTACCTGATCCCGACTTCGGAAGTGTCGCTGACGAACATGGTGCGCGATGAGATCGTGGCGGCCGAGACCCTGCCGCTGAAGCTGACCGCGCACACCCCGTGCTTCCGCTCGGAAGCAGGCAGCTACGGCCGCGACACCCGCGGCATGATCCGCCAGCACCAGTTCGACAAGGTCGAGCTCGTGCAGGCCGTGCATCCGGAACAATCGTATGCCGCGCTGGAAGAGATGGTCGGCCAGGCCGAGACGATCCTGAAGAACCTGGGCCTGCCGTACCGCGTGATGTCCCTGTGCACCGGCGACATGGGCTTCGGCGCCGCCAAGACCTACGACCTGGAAGTCTGGCTGCCGGCCCAGAACACCTACCGCGAGATTTCCTCGTTGTCGAACTGCGAGGACTTCCAGGCGCGCCGCATGCAGGCCCGCTTCCGCAACGCCAAGGGCAAGCCGGAACTGCTGCACACGCTGAACGGTTCCGGCCTGGCCGTGGGCCGCACGCTGGTCGCCGTGCTGGAGAACTACCAGCAGGCGGACGGCAGCGTGATCGTGCCGGAGGTCCTGCGTCCGTACATGGGCGGGCTGGAGCGCCTGGTTCCGGCTGCTTGAAGCAAAAAAGGAAGAGTATTGGTTTGATGTAAATCAGCTCTTCCGTTTTTCCGCGAGGCCGTCTATAATTCGGCCTCGCACGAAACGACCAGCGACACGGAGAGGTGGCAGAGTGGTCGAATGTACCTGACTCGAAATCAGGCGTACGGGTGACCGTACCGTGGGTTCGAATCCCACCCTCTCCGCCAAAAACACGAGGCTCCCAATGGGAGCCTTTTGTTTTTGGCGGAGAGGGGAGCGCGCCTGCGCGCCCTCCGTGGTGGGATTCGAAGGGCTGGCCTTGCAAGGCCAGCCCTCTCCGAATCGCCCATTGGCGGTCCCTGGCGGGGGCCGCCTGCCCGCCACCGGCGCGCATCTGCATCGCCGGCACGCCAACAATCCTGATTCCACGCCGTTCACCTCATGTCCCGCTCGTATTTCGGCCAAATTATCCATGGATATGGATAATCATTCCACGATCAGCGGATTCACACCTCCCCATGGACGATCTACACTGCATCCACGTTTTGAAATCACGAGAACGTCCATGAAAACTTTTCTTTATACCGGGGCCTGGCTGCTTGCATCGCTGGCCCATGCACAGGAGGTCCGCACCATGCCCACCACGGAACAAGCCGCCACGGTCGCCCAGCAACTGATCGACCGTCACTTCGAGATCTGGAACGACACGCAGTCCGCCAGCCGGCTGCCGAAATTCCCGGCCGTGTACACCGACCACTTCTTCGTCGCCGACTACGCCGGGAAGGCGACCGGCCATGCCGCCGTCGACAGGATGATCGGCGACCTGCACCAGAAGCACGCCGACTACCGCTTCACGCCGCAACCCATCGCCTGGAACCACGGCGTCGGACGCGTGACCTGGGGCTACGGCCCGGCGGATGATCCGGACCGCATCCGCGGCGAGGACATCTTCACCATCGAGGGCGGCAAGCTGGCCAGCGCCCGCGTATTCATCGACAAAAAATAACACCAGGAACCCCATCATGAAAACCATCGCCACCCTGTTGACCGCCGTCCTGCTCGGCCTGGGCGCCACGGCTACCCAGGCGGCCCAGGCCGCCGCTCCCGGCATCCGCTCCGCGGGCATCGACCACGTCGGCATCACCGTGCCCAGCATCAAGCAGGCCGAGGAATTCCTCGTATCCACCTTCGGTTGCGAGCCGGTGACGCAGATCGGCCCGTTCGACATGAAGCCGCACGCCGACAGCGTCACGCTGGCCATGGTCCGCTGCGGCACGGGCGCCAACATCGAACTGTTCGAGTACAGGAACGCGACCGGCAGCACCGCCATGCCGAAGATGGAAGACGTCGGCGCCTCGCACATCGCGTTCTATACGGACGACGTGCGCGCCGGCGTCGCCTGGCTGAAGTCGAAGGGCATCACCGTGCTGGGCGAGCCGATGACCATGACCGGCGGCGATACCGAGGGCGAGACCTGGGTGCACTTCCTGTCGCCGTGGGGCTCGGAGATGGAACTCGTAGGCTATCCGCGCGGCAAGGGCTACGAAAAACGCACCAGCGCGCGCCTGTGGGATCCGAAGCACCCCGCCAAGTGAGGCCGGCCGCCGGGCCGCCGGGGCGTGCATTATCATGGGCACTTGCCGCTGAGTAGTCTCCATACCGCCCACGCCGCTGGGGTTCACCGTACTGGAACGCT
>DAMAFT010000699.1:0-2798 GCA_031995805.1 Massilia sp. | reverse complement strand
GGAAGCCAGCTTCGGCCTCATGAAACGCACCAACGACCAGGAGGGCCTGGACCGCTACCGCGTCGTCGACGAGGACGGTAATCCGACCAGCGACTACTACCGCAGCACGCAGCGCAGCGGCGACAACACCAACAAGATGTTCGGCGCGCGCTGGGACCACAAGGGCGAGAAGCTGGGCGAACTGTTCAAGATGGACCTGCGGGTGTCGGACAGCGACACCGACAACACCACCAACTACGCCAACCGCTACCTGGTGCTGCCGCCGTTCGCGGCCGACAGCCGCAACCTGCAGCACGACGCCAGGTCGACGAAGATCGTCGACTACACGGGCGACTACGAGCGCCCGCTGGAGAGCGGCGCCATCCTCAAGATGGGCTGGAAGCTGTACGACAACAAGAGCGACTTCGACAGCCGCTACTACGACTTCGACCTGGCCACCGGCGCCCAGAGCGTGAACGGCCGCCGCACCAATGCCTTCGACTACGAGGAGCGGGATTCGGCGCTGTACACGAGCTACCAGTGGCGCGTGAACGCGCGTTGGGGCGCCCTGGTCGGCCTGCGCGCCGAGCACACCGACATGGACATCGGCGCCGGCAGCGCCGGCGCGGCGGCGGCAGGCAATAGCTACCTGAACTGGATGCCGAGCGCCTTCGCCACCTACAAGCTGGACGACAAGACCAACCTGCGCTTTTCCTACGCGCGCCGGATCCGCCGCCCGCAACCGAACGACCTGAACCCGTTCGTGAAATACGTGGACGAGCTCAACGAATCGAGCGGCAACCCCTTCCTCAAGCCGGTCAAGACCGATTCGCTGGAAGTCGGCTACGAGACCAAGGCGGCCGGCCTGGACGCCAACGTGCGGGCCTACTACCGCAACGACAGCGACATGATCCGCAGCCGCCAGTATGTGGTGAACGACACGGTGATCCTGACCACGCTGGAGAACGGCGGCAGCAACCGCTCGGGCGGCCTGGAATTCACGCTCAGCGGCAAGCTCACGCCGAAGCTGTCGATCAACACCAGCGGCAACGTGTTCTTCGCCCAGCAGCAGCAGATCGACATCACGGGTGTGGAAAGCAAACGCAACGCCACCTCGCTGAACGCGCGCGGCCGCATCAACTACCAGCTGACGGCCCAGGATACGCTGCAGCTGATGCTCAACGCCCAGGGCAAGACCCTGGTCGGCACCGGCTACCGCGAACCCAGCGCCACCGCCAACGTGACGTGGAAGCGCAATCTGACGCCGGCGCTGTCGCTGGTGGCGACCGTCACCGACCTGTTCAACTCGCAGAAGATGGAGACGATCACCGATTCGGCGACGCTGAAGGAGCACACGATCCGCCGCTTCGACGGCCGCATCCTGTACGTGGGCCTGTCCTACCGCTTCGGCGGCGTGCAATCGCGCCGCGAGGGACAGGATGGCGAAGGCTGGCGCCGCGGTCCGCCGCCGGACCACGCGGGCGGGCCGCCGCCGGGCGGCGGGTTCGGGCCGGGCGGCGGCGGGCCGGGAATGTAAACCGGGTCGGCGCGTCGGCGCGGGCGTAGGGTGGGCGGCTCCGCCATGCTGCATGCGGACACGCACCGCGCGCGCCGCCCACCCGTGACGCATGCACGGCCCGCGGCCGGAATCGAAGCGGCCAACACGACGCGCACGTCACGCCACGTGCGGCAACCCCAGGTTGCGGTTGGCCGGCAGCGCGATGTCGATCAGCTTCGGCTGCGGCAGGTTCAGCGCCCCCATCAGGGCCACGAAGTCGGCGCGCGACCGGCCCGCCAGGCGCGCATTGTGGCGCTTTTCCCAGCCGATGGTGGTCACCGACTGACCCTTGTAGTCGTGGCCCGGCCACACGCGGGTCGCGTCCGGCAGCGCGTACAGGCGCTGCACGATGCTGTCGTACAGCGCCTCGGCGCTGCCGCCCTGGAAGTCGGTGCGCCCGCAGCCGCCGATCAGGAGGGTGTCGCCGGTGAACACGTTGCCGCGCCAGACGTAGCACATGCTGCCGGCCGTGTGGCCGGGCGTGTGGATCGCCTCGATGGTCTCGCCGGCGCCGAAGCGCAGCACGTCGCCGTCCTGCAGTTGCAGCTCGGCCGGCGGGATGCCGCAGCCGCTCGGCACGGCGGCGCGCGCGCCGGTCAGCTGGCGCAGCTTGCCGGCCGAGGTGACGTGGTCGGCATGCGCGTGCGTCTCGAGGATGGTGGCCAGGCGCAGGCCCAGGCGCTCGATGTGGGCGAGGTCGCGTTCCCAGTGCTGCTCGACCGGATCGACGATCACGGCCTCGCCGTTCTCCGGCCCCGCCAGGATGTAGGTGAACGTCGACGACGCGGCGTCGAACAGCTGGATCGGGTTGATGTGCATGGCTTACTCTCCTGGTCTGGCCGCCGGCGGCGGCAGGCCGGCCGCGTGCGCGGACCGGATGCGTTCAAAGACGTCGCATAGTGCCATGCCGGCCACCATCGCCGCAACGAAGATCGATGTCGGCATGCCGCCGACCGCCAGCGCGGCCAGCGCGGGACCGGGCCAGTAGCCGACCAGCCCCCAGCCCGTGCCGTACGCCGGGCCGCCCGGCACCAGCCGGGCGTCGATGCGTTTTGCGCCGGGCAGGTGCACCGGCCCGCCCGGCAGCGTGCGGTCGCGCGCGCCGGCCACGCGGAAGGCGAGTGCGGCGCCATCTTCCTTCGATCTCCGGAATGTCCCGGCGTTCTGCTGGGCCGAATTGCAACTAACCGACCAGGGCTGCCATCCACCCCGAAACCAGTCTGCAGGTGCGCCCCAGAGCGCACCTGCAGCGCCGCGACCA
>DAMAFT010000698.1:0-2800 GCA_031995805.1 Massilia sp. | reverse complement strand
TCTCGGCCAGTTCCTTGTTCAGCGCGCCCTGCCCCTGCACGATCATGCCGATCACCTCGCGCTCGCGCGCCGTCAGGGAGGCGATGCGCTGCGCCTGCGGGTCGGCCTTCGGCGCCGGGGCCACCAGCTGGCCCAGCAGTGCCTGCATCAGCGACTGGTCGAGCCACAGGTCGCCCGCATGGACCTTGCGGATCGCGTTCAGCACGTCCTCGGTCGGCGCCTCCTTGCTGACCACGCCGCGCGCGCCGGCCTTGACGGCGGCGGCCAGCGTGGCCTGGTCGCGGTTGGCGGACAGGATCACCACGCGGGTCGGCGCCCGGGCCAGCAGCGCCGGCAGGAATTCCAGCGAACTGCTGCCCTTCAGGTCGAGGTCGAGCAGCACGATGTCGGGCACCAGCTGCGCGCACAGGCGCACGGCCTCGGCGCCGTCGCTGGCGCTGCCGGCCAGGGCCAGCGCCGGCCCCTCGGCCTGGATCAGGCGCTCCAGCCCCCACAGCATGGTCTTGTGGTCGTCGACCAGCAGGATACGGATCGTCATGGTTGCTCCTTCGTCAGGTGGGCGGTCGGTTCAGGCGGGGATGCGGATACGCACCAGCGTGCGCTGCGCGTCCGAACGTGCTTCCAGCGTGCCGCCCAGGCCCTGCACGCGCCCGGCGATCGAGCCCGGCAGGAAGGCCGGCGGCGCGGCGCGGCCGTCGAGCGGGTTGGCGATCTCGATGGCCAGCTGGCCGTCGTCGGCGGACAGGCGCACGCTGGCGCTGCGCGCGTGGGTGTGCTTGCAGACGTTGCTGACGCCTTCGGCGACCAGCTGGAACACGTGGGCCGCCATGCGGTCGTTGATGGGCGGCGCGGCGGCGGCGTCGAGGGCGACGTCGACGTCGTAGAACGCGCGCACCTTGGCCAGCTGGCGGCGCAGTGCGATCAGCAGTTCCGGTTCTTCCTGGCGCCCGCTGCGAAAACGCTGCGCGAATTCGCGCATGTCGCCGAGGGTGTCGGCGCACATCGCCAGCAGGCGGTCGAGTTCCGGCGCCAGCGGGCTGGCGTCGCCGGCCTGGTTGCGGATCGCCGCCACCGCGTGGCGCAGGCCGATGTAAGGCTGGATGGTGCTGTCGTGCAGGTCGCGCGCGATGGTCTGGCGCTCGCGGAACGCGGCTTCGGACGCCAGCCGGTCGAGCAGCTCGATGTTCTCGATGACGGGAAAGGCCTGCTGCACGATGTGGCCGAGGAAGGTGGCGTCGGCGCGGCGCGCGCGCGCGCCGGTGACGAAGATGCGGCCGGCGCCCTTGCGCAGCGGCAGCGGCGCGCTGACGAAGCGGTCGGTGTCGAGCAGGTCGGCCACGTGGCCGCAGGCATCCGGATGCACCGCGCTCCAGGCCTGGCCGAGCGCCTGCGCCGAGCAGGCGGCGCCCGGCAGCAGGCGGCGCGCGGCGCGGTACAGGATGGTGCCGCCGGCCATGCCCAGCAGCGGACGCACGGCGGCGTCGCCGGTGCGGCTGCGGCCGATCGGGCGGCCGCTGGACGGATGGTGCGCCGTGTGCAGCGTCCATTCGCCGTCGCCGTCCTGCATCAGGAGCACGCAGGTGGCGCCGCCGTAGAAGCGCAGGATCTTGTCCATCAGCGAATCGAGCGTCTGCTGGACACCGAAGCGCGGGTTCGACAGGCGGCTGACGTCGCGCAGCAGCGCCAGGCGGCGGCGCTGGTCGACCGCCAGGCCGCCCCAGAACGCGATCATGTAGCCCAGCGCCAGCAGGAAGGCGGTGCGCAGCAGCAGCAGGTGCGGCGCGGCCAGGCCCTGGGTCGCCAGCACCGCCGTCGCCACGACGGCGGCGGCGCCCAGCGTCAGGCGCGCGCCGGCGTCGAAGCCGTAGCGGAACGAGGTCGCCAGGATCGCGAAGAAGAAGAACGAGAAGAACGGGCTGGGCGCGCCGCCGCTGGCATGGATCATCAGGCCGTACCAGCCGATGTCGACCCAGTACACGGCCTGGCCATGCCAGAACGCGCTGCCTTTGGCCGCGCGCAGCCGCGCCACGCCCAGCAGGACCAGGCTGTGCAGCGCATACGCGACGAACACCGGCCAAGAGCGGTTCCCGGCAGGGACCTCGCCGGCCTGCCCGATATGCAGCGTCAGCAGCGCCGATACCGCCAGCACGAGGCGCATCCCGAACACCATCCAGGCCTCGGCCTCGGGCGCCGCGCGCGCGCCGGCGGTGGCGGCCCGGGCGGGCCGGACGGGGCGCCGGCGCGACCCCGGCAAGGCGATGCTGTGTATCCAGTTCATGTTGTGCGGGGCCGACACCGGCGGAAAAAATTTGCTGGAATTGCGACTTGAAATTTATTGCCCAGTAGAATCACTAAATACTACACCATAAATCGCGGTAAAACGCTAAAAATGATACTCAAGAATTGCCGACGTGAGTCCGGCGCGACAATCGTGGAGATGGCGATCGTGGCGCCCGTGTTCCTCCTGATCCTGCTGGCGCTGGTCGAGCTCAGCCTGATGTTCTTCGCCACGCTGACGATGCAGTACGCGGTGCGCGAGGGCGCCCGTTTCGCCGTCACCGGGCGCGCCACCGGCGACAGCGGCTCCAGCCAGCAGCGCTACCTGAGCACGATCCAGAAGATGCGCGACAACTCGCTGGGCATGTACGACCGGCTGGGAACGGTCATTTCCGTCAACGGCACGACGTATTCGGGCAGCGCCTACAGCAGCGGCATGTTCGGCGGCGCCGGCGACGTCATCGTGGTCCAGCTCGACTGCGACTGGGCCGTCGCCACGCCCCTGCTGTCGACCTTCTTCAGC
>DAMAFT010000697.1:0-2805 GCA_031995805.1 Massilia sp. | reverse complement strand
AAGGACACCGGCAAGGACGTCGGCAAGGCCACCTTCGTCAACACCCTGGGCGCCGACGAGGCGCGCCGGCGCCTGCTGGCGCACCTGGCGGAGGCCGAGCGGCACCTGCACGACGCCGTCGGCGCGCGCCAGGGCACGCGCCGCTTCGTGCGCGCCCTGTTCGGCAAGGCGTTGCCGGTCGCCCGCGGCGCCGCGGGCGCCGCGGGTGGTTCGCGGCCGCGCGCGGACGGCGCCGGCATCCACGCGCGCGCCTGAAGCCGCGCGCCGCACCACGACAGGAGATCCGGCAATGGCGCATTTCGGTGTCGTGGCCCCCGCCTTCTACAGCCACTACAAGGCCATGCAGGCGCTGGCCGGCGCGCTGGCCGCGCGCGGGCACCGCGTCACCTTCCTGCACCGGCCCGACGCCGCCGCCTACCTCGACGACGCGCGCATCGGCTTCCATGCGCTGGGCGCGGCCACCCACCCGCCCGGCTCGCTGGACGCCGTGGCGCGCCGCGCCGCCAATCCCGGCGGCCCGCTGCGCCTGCGCCGCGTGATCGCCGACATGGCCGACGGCACCGACATGCTGTGCCGCGAACTCCCGCCCGCCATCGAGGCGCTCGGCATCGACGCCATCCTGGCCGACCAGATGGAAGCGGCCGGCGGCCTGGTGGCGCAAGGCATGGGACTGCCCTTCGTCTCGGTCGCCAACGCGCTGCCGGTAAACCGCGAACCGGGCATCCCGCTGCCCGTGATGCCCTTCGCCTGGGAAGACAGCGAGCGCGCGCGCCGCATCGTCGAAGGCAGCACCCGCGTGTACGACTGGATGATGGGGCCGCACGGCCGCGTCGTCGCGGCCCATGCGCGCCGCTTCGGCCTGGGTCCGCCGGACGTGGCGACCCTCGGCCTGCACGACTGCCTGTCGCCGCTGGCCCAGGTCAGCCAGACCGTGCGCGAGTTCGACTTCCCGCGCCGCGAACTGCCGGCCCACTTCCACCACGTGGGGCCGCTGCGCCCGCTGGCGCCTGGAGCCGGCCCGGGCATCGATCCCTACGCCGCCGCCATGCCCGACGTCGCTCCCGGCCGCCCCTTCGTGTTCGCCTCGCTCGGCACCATGCAGGGCGGACGGTACGCCGTGTTCGAGCGCATCGCGCGCGCCTGCCGGCGCCTCGACGCGCAACTGCTGGTGGCCCATTGCGGCGGCCTGAATGCGCGCCAGGAACAGGCGCTGCGCCGCGCCGGCGCCACCTGGGTATGCGCGTTCGCGCCGCAGCGCGCCGTGCTGGAACGGGCCGACGCCGTGGTCTCGCACGCGGGCGTCAACACGGTGCTGGACGCCATCGCCGCGCAGACGCCCATCCTCGCCCTGCCGATCGCCTTCGACCATCCGGGCATGGCGGCGCGCATGCTGCATGCCGGCGTCGGCCTGCACGCCTCCTACCGCTTCGCAAGCAGCGCCACCATCGCGCGGCTGGTGCGCCGGCTGCTCGACGAGCCCGGCTTCGCGGCGCGCCTGCGGGCGCTATCCGGCGCCGTCGCGCGCGCCGGCGGCACGGCGCGCGCGGCCGACATCGTCGAGCAGGCGCTCGGCATCCGCGCCGCATCCGCTCCCACGTCCGTACTCGGGACGGCGGCATGAACGCGCCCGCCTACGACCTGATCCTGGCCGGCGGCGGCCTGGCCAATGCGCTGATCGCCTGGCGCCTGCACATGCGCCGTCCCGGCCTGCGCATCCTGCTGCTGGAACAGGACGCGCACGTCGGCGGCAACCATACCTGGTCGTTCCACGACAGCGACCTCAGCGCGGACGAACGCGCCTGGACCGCGCCGCTGGTGTCGCACCGCTGGCCGCACTACGACGTCGTGTTCCCGCAGCTGCGGCGCACGCTCGACGGCGGCTACGCCAGCATCGCCTCGCACGATTTCGCACGCGTCGTCGAACCGGCGCTGGGCGCGGCGCTGCGCACGGGCGCGCGCGTGCGCGAAGTCGGCCCCACGGCGGTGACGCTGGAGGACGGCGCCCGGCTGCAGGCGCGCGCCGTGATCGACGGCCGCGGCATGCGCGCGAGCAACAGCCTGGCACTGGGCTGGCAGACCTTCCTGGGCCAGGAACTGCTGCTGGCCGAGCCGCACGGGCTCGCCGCCCCGGTGATCATGGACGCCTCGGTCGCCCAGCAGGGCGGCTACCGCTTCGTCTACCTGCTGCCGTTCGACGCGCGCCGCATCCTGGTCGAGGACACGCACTACGTCGACCGCGCCGCCATCGACGCCGGGCGGCTGCGCGCCAACGTGGCCGCCTACGCGCAGGCGCGCGGCTGGCGCATCGACGCCGTGCTGCGCGAGGAGCGCGGCGCGCTGCCGATCGTGCTGGCCGGCGACTTCGAACGCTACTGGGACGGCATCGCCGGCCAGCCCTGCGCCGGCCTGCGCGCCGGCCTGTTCCACTCGACCACCGGCTACTCGCTGCCGCACGCGGTGCGCCTGGCCGACGCCGTCTGCGCGCTGCCGGACCTGGATGCGCCGGCGCTGTTCGCCGCCATCCGCGCCGTGGCGCGGCGCGAATGGCGGCGCCAGCGCTTCTTCCGCCTGCTGAACCGCATGCTGTTCCTGGCCGGCAGTCCCGACCTGCGCTGGCGCGTGATGCAGCGCTTCTACCGCCTGCCCGCGCCCTTGATCGCGAACTTCTACGCCGGACGCCTGGGCCTCGCCGACAAGGCGCGCCTGCTGTCCGGCAAGCCACCCGTGCCGGTGGGCCAGGCCCTGGCCGCCGCATGCAAGATCCACCCCCACCAGATCAGGAATCCCGAATGAACCAGGTAAAAC
>DAMAFT010000696.1:0-2811 GCA_031995805.1 Massilia sp. | reverse complement strand
CGCCAGTACCGCAGCCTGGTACTGGCCCCGCCGCTGGGACGGGCGCTGGCCGGCCTGCCCTGGCTGCTGCCCGAGGCGCTGTCGGCGCTGGTGCCGCTGCTGCGTTCGCACTTCATCTACATGGCGCGCAAGCCGGAACCGGACGTGCGCCGGGTCGGCGAGCTGTCCTGACAAGCCTGCCCGTCAATAAATTTCCGGATCCGGATCCGTGCGTTCCAGCTCCAGCGACGCGGCCAGCAGCGCCAGCCTGGCCACCACGCCGTACACATAGAAGCGGTTCGGCGCCGCCGTGCCCGGCTTGGCCTTCAGGTCCGGCACCGCGTGCTGCTGGGCGAATGCCAGCGGCACGTATTGCGAGCCCGGCGCGTTCAGGTTCTGGTCGACGCCCCGTTCGGCATGCACGCGGTAGAAGCCGCCCACCACGTAGCGGTCGATCATGTACACGACCGGCTCCGCGACCGCGTCGTTGATCGACTCGAAGGTCGGCACGCCTTCCTGGATCATCATGTCGGTGATGGTCACGCCATCCTTGATGACCGACATCCGGTCGCGCTGCTTGCGGCTCAGGTCCTTGACCTCGCTGGCATCCTTGATGGTCATGATGCCCATGCCGTAGGTACCGGCGTCCGGCTTGACGATGACGAAGGGCTTCTGGTCCTTCATCCCGTATTCCTTGTACTTCTTCTTGATCTTCGACAGCAGCGCCGAGACGCCGTCGGCCAGGCTTTCCAGGCCCGTGTCCTCGGCGAAGTTCACTTCGGCGCACTTGCTGTGCAGCGGGTTGACCAGCCAGGGGTCGATGTCGATCAGCTTGCCGAACTTCTTGGCCACCTCGTCGAAGGCCTTGAAGTGGTTGCTCTTGCGGCGCAGCGCCCAGCCCGCGTGCAGCGGCGGCAGCAGCGACTGTTCGTGCACGTTTTCCAGGATGGACGGGATGCCGGCGGACAGGTCGTTGTTCAGCAGGATCGTGCACGGGTCGAAGTCGGCTAGCCCGACGCGGCGGCCGTTGGGCGAGCGCACCAGCGGCTCCACCACCAGCATGTTTCCATCGGGCAACGCCAGCGGCGTCGGTTCCGTCACCTCGGGCGATAGCGAACCCAGGCGCACGTGCAGGCCGGTCTGGCGGAAGATCTGCATCAGGCGCTGCACGTTCTGCAGGTAGTGCGGGTTGCGCGTATGGCTTTCCGGGATCAGCAGGAGGTTGCGCGCATCCGGGCAATACTTGTCGATCGCCGCCATCGCCGCCTGGACGGTCAGCGGCAGCATCTCGGTGGACAGGTTGTTGAAGCCGCCCGGGAACAGGTTGGTGTCGACCGGCGCCAGCTTGTAGCCGGCATTGCGCAGGTCGACCGAGCAGTAGAACGGCGGCGTATGTTCCTGCCACTCGAGGCGGAACCAGCGTTCGATGGCGGGCGTGGCTTCGAGGATCTTCTTTTCCAGGTCCAGCAGGGGACCGGACAGGGCGGTGGCGAGGTGTGGAACCATAACGGGACGTCCTTCAGGCTGCAGAGCGCGGGCGCTCTCTTATTTTTGGCGGTTTGGGTGGCTCACGTGGGGGCGGCAGAGCGCATTTTAAAGGCCATGGCCTTGCAGGCAATAAAAAAAGCGCCCCGGAGGGCGCTTCGGACGTCGTGGCGACGCGGAGATTACGAATGGTAGGCCGATTCGCCGTGGCTGGTGACGTCCAGGCCTTCGCGTTCCTGGTCTTCGGCCACGCGCAGGCCGATGACCACGTCGACGATCTTGTAGGCGATGAAGGAGATCACGGCCGACCAGACGATGGTGGTGCCCACGGCCTCGGCCTGGATCAGCACCTGGCCGGCGATCGAGTACGGATCGGCCGAGATGGCGTTGGTGGTGTAGTCGAAGATGCCCTGGCCGCCCAGTTGCGGCGCGGCGAACACGCCGGTCAGCAGCGCACCCAGGATGCCGCCCACGCCGTGCACGCCGAACACGTCCAGCGAATCGTCGGCGCCGATCATGCGCTTCAGGCCGTTCACGCCCCACAGGCAGACGATGCCCGACACCAGGCCGATGATCAGTGCGCCCATCGGGCCGACGAAGCCGCAGGCCGGGGTGATGGCGACCAGGCCGGCCACTGCGCCCGAGGCGCCGCCCAGCATCGACGGCTTGCCCTTGGTGATCCACTCGCCGAAGACCCACGACACGGTGGCGCCGGCGGTGGCCAGCAGGGTGTTCAGGAAGGCCAGCGCGGCGATGTCGCCCGCTTCCAGGGCCGAGCCGGCGTTGAAGCCGAACCAGCCCACCCACAGCAGCGAGGCGCCGATCATGGTCATGGTCAGCGAGTGCGGGGCCATCGATTCGCGGCCGTAGCCGACGCGCTTGCCGATCAGGATCGCGCCGACCAGGCCGGCCACTGCAGCGTTGATGTGCACGACGGTGCCGCCGGCGGTGTCCAGCGCGCCCTTCTGCCACAGCCAGCCGCCCTTGGCGGATTCGGTGGCCAGCGAAGCGGCGGTGATGGCGTCGGGGCCAGTCCAGAACCAGACCATGTGGGCGACCGGCAGGTAGCCGAAGGTGAACCACAGGACCATGAACAGCAGCACGGCCGAGAAGCGGGCGCGCTCGGCGAAGGCGCCGACGATCAGGCCGCAGGTGATGGCGGCGAAGGTGCCCTGGAAGGCCACGAAGATGAATTCGGGGATGACGACGCCCTTGCTGAAGGTGGCGGCGGTGGCGAACGTCGCCTTGGCCGGATCCCAGATGCCCTTCAGGAAGGCGCGGTCGAAGCCGCCGATGAAGGCATTGTTTTCCGTGAAGGCCAGCGAGTAGCCGTACAGGCACCACAGG
>DAMAFT010000695.1:0-2813 GCA_031995805.1 Massilia sp. | reverse complement strand
TGGGCGCTGCCCTTCAGGCGCGTGGAGTCCGCATCGATGCGCAGGATGCGCGCCTGCGGGAACAGCGCCTGCAGCCCTTCCTCGACGCGCTGGGTGCCGCGCCCCAGCGGTTGCAGGTCGATGTTGCCGCAGGTCGGGCAGGCGTGCGGGATGCGCATCTCCAGGCTGCAGTGGTGGCAGCGCAGCCGGCGCTCGGGCCGGTGCAGCACCATGAAGGCGGTGCAGCGCGTGCAGTTGCTGATCCAGCCGCAGGCGTCGCAGCAGATCACGGGCGCATAGCCGCGCCGGTTCAGGAACAGCAGCGACTGCTCGCCGCGCTCCAGGCGCACGCGCAGGGCGTTCAGCAGGGCCGTGGTCAGGCCCTCCTTCGGCTTGTCGCGCTCCATGTCGACCAGCTTCACGCGCGGCAGCACGGCGTCGCGCACGGCGCGCTCGCGCAGCTCGAGCCGGCGGTAGCGCCCCGTCTGCGCATGGTGCCAGCTCTCCAGCGAAGGCGTGGCCGAACCCAGCACGATGGGGATGCCGAGCTGGTGCGCGCGCCACACGGCCAGGTCGCGCGCCGAGTAGCGCAGGCCTTCCTGCTGCTTGTACGAGGGGTCGTGCTCCTCGTCGATGACGACCAGCTTCAGGTGCGGCAGCGAGGCCAGGATCGCCAGCCGCGTGCCCAGCACGATGCGCGCGCGGCCCTGGTGCGCGGCCAGCCAGTGCAGCATGCGCTCGCCTTCGGACAGGCTGCTGTGCAGCGTGGCCAGCATCACGCCGGGGAAGCGCGCGCGGATGTTCGCCTCCAGCTGCGGTGTGAGGTTGATTTCCGGGACCAGCACCAGGATCTGGGCGTCGGCGTCGCGCGCCAGCACCTGGGCGCAGGCCTGCAGATACACCTCGGTCTTGCCGCTGCCGGTGACGCCGTACAGCAGCATCGGACTGAAGCCGCGCGCGCCGCCAATGGCGTCGGCGGCCTGCTGCTGGGCCGGATTCAATACCGGCATGTCGACCGGCGCCGGATCGTGCGCCTCCGGCAGCTTGGCTAGCTTCTTGAGGGCGCGGTCCAGCGCCACCGTGCTCGCCAGGCGCAGGTTTTTCGGCAGGCCCGGCATCGCCACCTCGCCCAGCGGACGGTGGTAATAATCGGCGGCGAAACGCGCCAATGCCAGCCATTGGCCGGACAGGGGCGGCAGTTGGCCGCGCACCGCCAGCGCATCCTTGAGCTTGTCCGCAGGCACGTCGGTGTGCTGCTTGACGGCCACGATCACCCCCACCGCCTCGCGCCGGCCGAAGTTCACCAGCGCCAGTTGCCCGACCAGCGGTTCGGCACCGGGCTCGCACGGCCAGCGGTAATCGAACACGCTGTCGAGCGGCGTATCGAGGGCGATTTGTAGGATGCAGGAAGCCAAGCGGAGTCCTTGTCGAGAAGCTGTGGAAAACTGTGGAAAACTTTGTGGAAAATGGAAAACTTGACCGTGGAGAAGGTTTACGTTAGCTCAAGGCACTTGGCAATTCCTCAATGCCACAAAAAATTTTTCCCAATTAATTCAAGCACTTGCGAAACCCTACTTTGGTGTAGCGAAATCTTCCATCGCTCGGGCGCTTCTGTGTATAACTGGGCATTTCCGGTGAAAAACTTAAGCGCAGTGCAGCAAAATCTTGAGGCAACACGTGAAGAAATCTCGTAAACCACGGTAAACCAAGCACTTTTCCGGATTATTCACAGAAGCTGTGCATAACTTTGTGAACAAGGGTCGGTGAACGCCGGTGGACAACTTGTCCTGCCCATCCGCGCACCCCTGCAAGGCGCTGGCATCGCACCACAAAGATCAATGATATCAATGGCTTAGCAGATACCATCCAGCACTGTATGTTTGCACAGCCAGGCTGGTCCGGGCGCGATGTTTTGTGAATAAGTGGGTTTTGCCTGCGCGCCGTGCAGCTGGACGGCGCGCAGGGCGGATCAGGCCGCGCGCTGGCGGCGGCTGAAGGCGTGCACCGCCTCGACCATTGCCGTGACCGATTCTGGCGGCGTGAATTGCGAGATGCCGTGGCCCAGGTTGAACACGTGGCCGTGGCCGGCGGACGGGGTGCCGTAACTGGACAGCGCCTTTTCCACTTCGGCCGCCACCTGTTCCGGCGCGGCGAACAGGATCGCCGGGTCCAGGTTGCCCTGCAGGGCGACGCGGTCGCCGACCAGGGCGCGCGCGCGGCCCAGGTTCACGGTCCAGTCCAGGCCCAGGGCGTCGGCGCCGATGTCCGCCATCTCGTCCAACCACAGGCCGCCGCCCTTGGTGAACACGATGGCGGGGATGCGCACGCCGTCCTTTTCACGCTGGAGCTGGGCCACGACCTTCTGCATATAGGCCAGCGAGAACGCCTGGTAGGCACCGTCGGCCAGCGCGCCGCCCCAGGAATCGAAGATCATGACGGCCTGGGCGCCGGCGTCGATCTGGGCGTTCAGGTATTGCGCGACGGCGTCGGCGTTCACCTGCAGGATGCGGTGCATCAGGTCCGGGCGCGCGTACAGCATCTTCTTGATGGTGTGGAAGTCGCGCGAGCCGCCGCCTTCGACCATGTAGCAGGCCAGCGTCCACGGGCTGCCCGAGAAGCCGATCAGCGGCACGCGGCCGTTCAGCGCCGTGCGGATCTGGGTCACGGCCTTGAAGACGTAGTCGAGCGACGCCATGTCGGGCACCTGGAGCTTCGCCACGTCGTCCTCGGTGCGCACGGTACGCTCGAACTTCGGGCCTTCGCCGTCTTCGAAGTACAGGCCCAGGCCCATCGCGTCCGGCACCGTCAGGATGTCGGAGAACAGGATCGAGGCG
>DAMAFT010000694.1:0-2823 GCA_031995805.1 Massilia sp. | reverse complement strand
GAGATGCATGTGGTACGTGTTTCCTTTGGATGAAGGCGCCAGTGTAACCCTTGCGCCGGATGCCGGGCGAAAAAAAGGCGCGGCCAGGGCCGCGCCGATGTTGCGCATCTGCGATGCGCGCCCTGCGGATTACTTGCCGAACGCCTTCTTCAGCGCATCGGCCGCATAGTGTTCCGCATCCTTCGCCTTCGGCACCACGGCGCCCATGCCGAAGAATTCATGGGTGACGCCGCTATATTTCTTGTAGTCGACCTTCACGCCATCCTTCTTCAGCTTGTCGGCATAGGCCTTGCCCTCTGACAGCAGCGGATCGATCTCGGCCGCGACGATGGTCGCCGGCGGCAGGCCCTTCAGCGAGGCCGCCTTCAGCGGCAGCGCGTACGGGCTCGACGGATCGCCGCCGTAGTGCTTGAAGAACCAGCCCATCATCGCCTTGTCGAGCGGCCTGGCGTTGGCGTTGCGCTGGTAGGACGGGGTGGTCATGTCGTTGTCGACGACCGGATAGACCAGCAACTGGTGCACCGGCATCTGCGCCTTCTTGTCGCGCGCCATCATCGAGACCACGGTCGCCAGGTTGCCGCCGGCCGATTCGCCGCCGACCGCCACCTTGGCCGGATCGCCGTTGAATTCCTTCGCGTGCTGCGTGGTCCAGATGTAGGCCGCGTAGGCGTCGTTCGGCGCGGCCGGGAACTTGTGCTCGGGCGCCTGGCGGTAGTCGACCGAGACCATGATCGCATTGGCCATCCTGGCCAGCGCGCGCGGCGAGGCGTCGTAGACCTTGGTATCGGCGATCACGAAGCCGCCGCCGTGGTAGTAGACCATCACCGGGAACGGTCCCTTGCCCTCGGGCGTGTAGATGTGCACAGGGATGCTGCCGCCGTCGACCGGCACGCTCATGTCCTTGACGGTCACGCCGGGTTCCGGGGCCGTGCTCTTGCCTTGGTCCGCCAGCACCTTCTTGACGGCGTCCGATGGCGTCGGCTGCCTGCGCGCCTCCGCCGGCGTCAAGGTCTCGATCGGCTTGGGACCGAGCGCCTTGTGCGCATCGAGCACCTTCTGCATGTGCGCGTCCGCCTTGGGTGGCTGGGCCGCGTCCTGGGCGAAGGCGGAACCGCACAGCAGGGCGGCGGCGACGGCGGTCAGGGGGAATGCTGTGGTCATTGTCGTTTTCTCCGATGTGGGCGCCATGGCGCCGAGGACTCCATGAAAGCCGGACGCGCCGCATGGCTCCGTGCGCTTACGCACCCTTTGCCAATCAAAATCGTCAATATGTGGAATGACGAGGTTCATTGCATGCGTACCGGGTTGTCTGCTGTGTTCGGGAATTAAATTCGGCAAACCGGCTGCCATGTACGTCGTGCCGCCACCCGCCTTACAATGGCGCCATGGACAATTACCCCGAAGCGCGCCCGGACGACGACGCCCACCCGTTTTCCCGGCTCGACCCCGCGACGGTGCTCGACGCGCTCGACAGCGTCGGCCTGTACGGCGACGGCCGCCTGCTCGCCCTGAACAGCTACGAGAACCGCGTCTACCGCGCCGGCTGCGAGGATGGCCCGCCGGTGGTGGTCAAGTTCTACCGTCCGCAGCGCTGGAGCGACGCCGCCATCCTCGAGGAACACGGCTTCGTCGCCGAACTGGCCGCCGCCGAGGTGCCGGTGGTGCCGGCGCTGACGCTGGACGGACGCACGCTGCACGCATTCGGCGGCTTCCGCTTCGCCGTGTTCCCCAGCCGCGGAGGCCGGGCGCCCGAGCTGTCCGACCCGCGGGTGCTGGAATGGATCGGCCGCTTCATCGGGCGCATCCACGCCGTCGGGGCGGCGCGCCCCTTCGCCGAACGGCCCGCGCTCGACATCGACACCTTCGGCCGCGCGCCGCGCGACTGGCTGCTCGGCCACGGCTTCATCCCGCCCGGGCTGGCGCCGGCCTATACCAGCGTGCTCGACCAGGCGCTCGACGGCGTCGCCCGCTGCTTCGAGCGCGCCGGCGCGCTGCCGCTGCTGCGCCTGCACGGCGATTGCCACGCCGGCAACGTGCTGTGGACCGACGACGGTCCGCACTTCGTCGACTTCGACGACAGCCGCATGGGGCCGGCCGTGCAGGACCTGTGGATGCTGCTGTCGGGCGAGCGCCAGGACATGGTGCGCCAGATGGGCGACGTGCTGGCAGGCTACGAGGACTTCTGCGAATTCGACCCGCGCCAGCTGTACCTGGTCGAGGCACTGCGCACCTTGCGCCTGGTCCATTATTCGGCCTGGCTGGCGATGCGCTGGGACGATCCGGCCTTCCCGGCCGCCTTCCCCTGGTTCAACACCCAGCGCTACTGGCAGGACCGCGTCCTCGAACTGCGCGAGCAGGTCGCGCTGATGGACGAGCCACCATTGTGGCCGGCCTGAGGCGGCTGTCGCAAAAGACAGATGGCGGCGTCGCGGCGCCTTGCCCTGTACCTGTTGCGACAGCCGCCGGGGCAGGCGCAGCTCAGCCGTAAGCGCCGAATTGACGGGTGTTCGTCGACCAGCTCGGCGCGACAGCGGGCGCGCCCATGCGTCATAATGGTCCCGTAGAATGAGATGCGTGCCATTCGTGCGCCAATCCTGCGCCCGACCACCCGCGAGACCGCCATGACCGATCGATCCGACCGCACCGACCCATCCGCTGCGCCCGCCCAGGGCAACGCCGCCGATTTCACGATCGACCTGACGCCCGCCGGCCAGGAGCACGCGGCGCCGGCCGTCGAGCCGCAGCGCGAGCAGCTGGAACAGCGTGCGATCAAGGAGGGCATCGCGCGCGTCGAGGCCGAGGCCAAGGCGGCGGTGGCGGCCG
>DAMAFT010000693.1:0-2829 GCA_031995805.1 Massilia sp. | reverse complement strand
GCGCCTTGTACTGCAGCGCCGCGGTCTGGGCCTTGATGGTGATGCCGCGCTCGCGCTCCAGGTCCATCGAGTCGAGCACCTGCGCGTCCATCTCGCGCTCGGACAGGCCGCCGCACAGCTGGATGATGCGGTCGGCCAGCGTCGACTTGCCGTGATCGATGTGGGCGATGATGGAAAAGTTACGTATGTTTTTCATTAACAAAACTCAAAACCAAATAAGAGCGGCACGCGGCCCTGGCCGGCGCGGACGATGACCGGCGCGGGCGGAATACGAAAAAAGCGCTGCGGCGGGGCCAGCGGGCCCAGGCGAGCGCCTTGTCAAGCGAAGACGTATTGCCGGGATCGCGCCGGCGGCAACGCAAAATCGCCTCCAACCTCGCATTTTACCGGATTTCAGGGCAGAAAGCCCGGATTCCGGGAGGAAGGCCGCCACGACCCCTTTGCAACGTCTCACTTTCCATGCATCAAGTATTTGCGCCGGACGCCGTTAAGGAATCATCGGCGCCATACGGCGCCCTCCTCGACCGACATCGCCATGATCCTGACCCGCGACCCGCAGCACTGGACCGACCTGCAGCGCCAATCCATCCACGAGCGCATCCTGCCGTTGCCGGCCGAGGTACGCGACTTCGTGCTGCAGGTCAACCAGGCGAGCGGCATCGACGCCGTGCCGGCGCCGGCGCAACCGGACGCGCGCCTGCGCGCCGACCTGCGCCAGGCGCTGCGCGGCATGCCGGCGCAGGTACTCGAGCTGGTGTCGCCGCTGCTGCTGGGCATCTGCCTCGGCCACGGCCTGGGCTCGTCGGGCGCCACCGACATCGTGGTCGATGCGCGCGACGGCCGCATCCTCGGCTGCATCGTGCTGCTGGACGTCGACGTGATGGCGCACCACACCGCCAACTCCTGGGCGACGTGGAAGGAAAACCTGCCGTTCCAGGCCGGCCCCGGCTTCACGCTGGCCGCGTCGATCGCGGCGGTGCACGACGATACCCGCGCGAACGCCCTGCAATTCCTGCTGCTGCATGAATTCGGCCACGTGCTGACCGCCGACGGCGATTTCCTCCCGCGCTGGTGGGAGCCGACGCCGGACACGCAATTTTCCTGGGATTTTTCCTACCTGGCGCTGAGTTGGACGACCAATGCGGAAGGACGCTTCGTGCCGCAGGCCAGTGTCGACTTCGACGGCCGCGCCGTCGTCGATTTCTACGGCAACAACAAGCTGGACGGCGACGCCATCGTCGTCGCCTATGCCGGCCTGGAGGGCAGCGACTTCCCCAGCCTGTACGGCGCCACCAATCCCTACGACGATTTCGCCGAATGCTTCGCCACCTACGTGCACAGCGAGCTGATGGGCCGCCCGTACACGCTGCGCATCGACCACGGCGGCGAACCGCAGGCCTGGCTCGACAGCTTCTGGGCCAGCCCGCGCAGCGTGGCCAAGCGGGCGTTCATGGAGCGGGTGCTGGCGGCGGGCGGCCATGCGCAGGCGGCCTGTGCGGAAACCGACTACGCCATGGCTTGACGCCGCCACCCTGCAGGCCGCAACCACGCTGCCGGGGCGCTGCCCACGCGTGACGCGCGCATGGCCCGCGGCCGGGAGCGAAGACGGTCAACACGACGCGACCGCCGCCAGATAGGCCGCCACCGCCCCCTCGTCGAGGAAATAGTGGCAGATCTCGACGTCCCCCGGCACCGTGGCCAGCACCGGCACCAGCTCGTCGTAGCGCGCCTCCAGGGCCGGGTCGGCATCGACGTCGATGACGTCGATGTCCCAGGCGAGGCCAGTGCGTCCCATGTACGCGCGCAGGGCTTGCAGCATGTCCTCGCACAGGTGGCACCAGCTGCGCGCGTACAGGGTGAAGCGGACCGGCGCCGTCACTGGCGCGGCTTGATGACGAGGTATTGCGAGGCGCTGCCGCGGCGCACCAGCAGCGCCACCGATTTCTTCGGATCGAGCTTGGCGACCAGGCCGTTGAACTGGGCCGCGGACGCCACCTCGACATTGTTCATCTGCAGCACCAGGTCGCCCTGGCGGATGCCGGCCGTGGCGGCGCGTCCTTCGGCGAACTCGACCATCACGCCGCCCTCGATCTTGAGCTCGCGCTTCTGCGTGGGCGTCAGGTCGGACACATGCAGGCCCAGCGCGTTCGGGGCGCGCTCGTCGCCTTCCTTCTTGGGCTTGGCGCGGCCGGCGGCCGGCTGCTCTTCCTTGAGTTCCTCGATGGTGACGGGCAGCTCGACCTGGCTGCCGCGGCGCCACACGCTGATGCTGGCGCGGGTGCCGACCGCGGTGCCGCCGACCTGGCGCGGCAGGTCGGAACTCTTCTCGATGTCCTTGCCGTTGAATTTCAGGATGATGTCGCCGACCTTGACGCCGGCCTTCTCGGCCGGGCCGCCCGGCTCGACCATGGCGATCTCGGCGCCGCGCGCGCGGCCCAGGCCCAGCGATTCGGCGACGTCGCGCGTGACTTCGCTGATCTGCACGCCCAGGCGCCCGCGCGTGACCTTGCCGGTCTTCTTGACCTGCTCGGCGACGCGCATCACCTCGTCGATCGGCACGGCGAAGGAAATGCCGTTGTAGGCGCCGGACAACGTGGCGATCTGCGAGTTGATGCCGATGACTTCGCCGCGCATATTGATCAAGGGACCGCCCGAGTTGCCCGGGTTGACGGCCACGTCGCTCTGGATCAGCGGCAGGTACTCGCCGGTATCGCGCGACTTGGCCGAGATGATGCCGGCCGTGACCGTGTTCTCGAGGTTGAACGGCGAGCCGATCGCGATCACCCATTCGCCGGCGCGGATGCGGTTCGAATCGCCGATGCGCACGCT
>DAMAFT010000692.1:0-2832 GCA_031995805.1 Massilia sp. | reverse complement strand
GACGACCTGCTGGCGCTGGGATTCATGAAGGAAGCGTCGCGCCTGGGACTGGCCGTGCCGCGCGACCTGTCCGTGGCCGGGTTCGGCAACCTGGATTGCGGCAGCGTCGCGACGCCGGCGCTGACCACGATCGACCCGCACGGCGAGCGCCTGGGCGCCGCTGCAATGCGCATGCTGCTGGCGCTGGTGCGCGGCGAACCGGCCGCGCCGGCGGAGGCCATCGCACCGCGCCTGGTGCTGCGCGCCTCGACCGCCGCGCGCCAGACTTGATACGCGTCCTACAGGCGCGCCAGCCGGCCGCCGTCGACCAGCAGCGAACTGCCGGTGACGAAGGCGGCGTCCGGACTGGCCAGGAACACGATGGCCGCGGCCACGTCGCCGGGCGCGCCGACGTCGGCCGGGTCGATGGTCTCGACGCCGGACTTCACGTTCGGGTTGTCCCACAACATGGGCGTGTCGATGGCGCCCGGCACGACGGCGTTCACGCGGATGCCCTTGGGCTTGCCCTCGATCGCGGCCGAGCGGGTCAGCGACAGCAGCGCCGCCTTGGCGGCCGCGTAGGGCGCGACCAGCCGCTCGGTGCGATCGGCATGCACGCTGGAGACGTTGACGACGGCCCCGCCGCTTCCCATCAGCAGGAACGCATGCTTGATGACGTGGAAGGCGCCCAGCAGGTCGACGTCGAGGGTGGCGCGCCAGTCGGCCGCGACCTGTTCCTCGATCGGCTTGAAGTGCATGATGCCGGCGTTGTTGACGGCGATGTCCCAGCGCCCGAACTGGCGCAGCGTGGCGCGCACCAGGTCCTGCACCTGGTCCTCGTGCGCCACGTCGCACGTGGCGATGGCGATGGAGTGCGCCGGTGCCTCCTGCTGCAGTTCGGCGCGTGCGTGCGCGAGCGTGTCCTTGTGGCGTCCGGCCAGCATCACGCGCGCGCCTTCGCGCAACAGCGCGCGCGCCGCGGCCAGGCCGATGCCGCCGGCGCCGCCGGTGACGATGGCGACGCGTCCCTCGAGTTTCATGGTTCCCCCGTGTCGGATGTACTCGAGCGCAGTGTAGCCGGGCCCGGGGAAGCGCGGAGCACGGACGGACTAGAGGTCGATCGCCTTCAACCGCCGCTGCGAGGATTCCGGCCGCCCGAACAGGTAGCCCTGGAAGTGCGAACAGCCCTCTTCCTGCAGGCGCAGGAACTGCTCGTGGGTTTCGACGCCCTCGGCGGTCGTGTGGATCAGCAGGCTGTTCGACAGTCCCGTGATGGCGCGGATGATGGCCAGCGCCTCGCGGCTGGAGCCGATGTCCTGCACGAAGGACTTGTCGATCTTGATCTTGTCGAACGGGAAGGAGCGCAGGTAGCTCAGCGACGAGTAGCCGGTGCCGAAATCGTCGAGCGAGATCGCCACGCCCAGCGCCTTCAGCGCGCGCAAGGTGCGGATGTTGGCGTCGCTGTCGTCCAGCAGCACCGATTCCGTGATCTCCAGCTCCAGCCGCTGCGGCGCCAGGCCGGAATCGGCCAGCGCCAGCGCCACGGTGGCCACCAGCTCGCGGTTCTTGAACTGCACCGGAGACAGGTTGACGGCGACCGTCTCGCCGTTGGTCCAGCCGGCCGCTTCCTGGCAGGCGAGGTTCAGGGCGCGCGCGCCCAGGTCGTTGATCAGGCCCGTTTCCTCGGCCAGCGGGATGAAGTCGAGCGGCGCGACCTGGCCCTGCTCCGGATGGTTCCAGCGCATCAGCGCCTCGTAGCCGGCGATGCGCCCGCCCTTCTCGATGATCGGCTGGTACACCATCTCGATCTGGCCCAGGTGCAGCGCGCGGCGCAGGTCGGTCTCCATCTGGCGGCGGATACGCGAGGCTTCTTCCAGCTCGGGACGGAACACCTCGTAGCGGTTGCGGCCGTTGCGCTTGGCTTCGTACAACGCCATGTCGCCGAAGCGCAGCAGGTGCTCGGCGGTGGCGCCCGAATTGGTCGAGGCGATGCCGATCGACAGGCCGACGCTGAAGCTGTGGTCGTCGATCAGGAAGGCCTGGCCGACCGCGTCGATCAGGCGCTGGGCGGCGGCGCGGGCTTCGTCCAGGCGCTTCAGGCCCGGCAGCACGACGGCGAACTCGTCGCCGCCCAGGCGCGCCAGCGTGTCCTGCTCGCGCAGGTACTTGCGCAGGCGCTTGGCCAGCGCCAGCAGCAGCTTGTCGCCGTAGGCGTGGCCCAGCGCGTCGTTGATGTTCTTGAAGTTGTCCAGGTCCAGGCACAGGATCGCCGTGACGGCGCGCTGCGCCTGGTCGGCCTCGATCGCCGCTTCCAGGCGGTCGTGGAAGAAGGCGCGGTTGGGCAGGTCGGTCAGGCCGTCGTGCTGCGCCATGTGGTGGATCTGGGCGTAGGCGGCCAGTTCCTCGGTCACGTCCTCGACGATCACCAGCGCGTAGTCGCCCTCGCCGTCCGGGCGGCTGCCGTACACGGTGCGGCTGCGCAGGGTGCGCGTGCCCAGCGCCGTGTCGACCGCGCTCTCGTCGGTGCGCATCTCGGAGCCGGGGCCGACGCCGGCGACCTGGCGCCCGACATAGCCCGCCACCGCCGGCCCCAGGCTGTCCAGCTGCCCGCCCGGCGCGATGGCGCGGCCGCCGCCGAACAGGCGCTGCGCATGCTGGTTCGCCAGCAGGATGCGGTTGCTGCAGTCCAGCGCCAGCACGCCGGCCGGGATGTTGGCGATCACGGAATTCAGGAAGCGCGACAGGGCGGCGGCCTGCTGGCCGTATTTCTCGGCCAGTTCCTTCGCTTCGAGCAGCTTGAGTTCCTGCTGGCGCCGCTCGGTGATGTCACGCGTGATCTTGGCGAAGCCGATC
>DAMAFT010000691.1:0-2832 GCA_031995805.1 Massilia sp. | reverse complement strand
GGAAAACGCCAGGCCCATGCGTTCCTTGACGGTGCGCACGCGGTCCAGTCCCATGTCGATATGGGTTTCGGCATGGCGCGACTCGAGCAGCGCCAGCCAGTCGGGCAAGGTGGTGGGGAGAGTTTGCATGGTGTGTCCGGATGGAGCCTGGAAACGCGAACGGCCGGCGGCCCCTCGGGGACCGCCGGCCGCACCGCAGGGCCGGTCAGGCGATGACGTCGGCCGGCTGGCTTTGCAGCAGCGCCAGCAGGCGGGCGATTTCCTCGCGCATCTTGCGGCGGTCGACGATCATGTCGATGGCGCCCTTCTGCAGCAGGAACTCGGAACGCTGGAAGCCTTCCGGCAGCTTCTCGCGCACGGTGTTCTCGATCACGCGCGGGCCGGCGAAGCCGATCAGGGCCTTCGGCTCGGCCATCACGACGTCGCCCATGAAGGCGAACGACGCGGAGACACCGCCTGTCGTCGGGTCGGTCAGCACGCTGATGTACGGCAGTTTTTTCTCCGACAGCTTGGTCAGCATGGCGGTGGTCTTGGCCATCTGCATCAGCGACAGCAGGCCTTCCTGCATGCGCGCCCCGCCGCTGGCGGTGATGGAGATGAACGGCACCTTCTGCTCCAGGGCCACCTGGGCACCGCGGGCGAAGCGTTCGCCGACGACGGAACCCATCGTGCCGGCCATGAACTCGAATTCGAAGCAGGCCACGACGACCGGCAGGCTCATGATCGAACCGCCCTGCACGATCAGCGCATCGGTTTCGCCGGTGGCGTCCATCGCGCCCTTCAGGCGGTCGGGATACTTCTTGCTGTCCTTGAACTTCAGGGTGTCGACCGGCAGCGCGTCCTGGCCGATCTCGTAGCGGCCGCCTTCGTCGAGCAGGGCATCGAGGCGGTCGCGCGCGCGGATGCGCATGTGGTGGCTGCACTTCGGGCAGACGTGCAGGTTGGCATCCAGGTCGGCGCGGTACAGGACCGACTCGCACGACGGGCACTTGACCCACAGGCCCTCGGGCATGGTCTGTTTTTTGGCGGCATCGGAGCGCTGGATCCGTGGGGGCAGCAGTTTTTCCAACCAACTCATGTGTTCTCCTTTGCGGCAAATCTGAATTTGGCGGTAGTGTAGCCGGTCGGAATGCTCTTGTCGAATGATTGCTCTAATCCATCGAAACGCCGAATTGCATGTTCAATAACCTTGAAAATGACACACCCGGCTTCATTCGACCGCGGCGACCTCGACGAGTTCGAAGTGCAGCGCCACGAATCCGGTGGCGTCGAGCAGCCGCCGGTCCGGCATGCAGGCCACATGGCAATCCTGGAAGGCGCGGGCGCCGTCGAAGCCTTCGCCGCGCCAGACGTCCTCGGGAACGGCGCCGAAGCGGAAACGCTGGACCCGGGTCGCGCGGATCGTGCAGCGCAGGCGGCGGCGCGGATCGAATACGTCGATCAGGTCGCCTTCCGCGTAGCCGCCGTCGCCCAGTTCGCCATAGCCGCGGTAGTAATCCTCGACCAGGTCGGCGGTGACGGTCTTGCGCCCGGCAATCACCGCGCGCACGAGGCTGTCGTCGTCGAGGTCGGCGCTCCAGAACGTCAGGCGCTTGCGCGCGGCCGCGCTCATTCCCCCTTGGCCGCGGCCATGGTGAACTCGATGCCGCCGATGCGCGCGGCGATGCCGTTGTAGATCCAGGCGCCGAGGAAGGTGAACGCGAAGCCGATCGCCGTGTACAGGACCGGTACCAGCAGCAGCATGGCGACCGACACCGGCTGGCCCTGCATCACCATCGGGATCGTCGCGACGAGGGCCAGCGGGATCGAGATGACCAGGTACAGCATGGCCATGACCTTGGACGTCTGCAGCTTGGAGATGCTGATCACTTGGGTTTTCATGTCTCTGCCGTTAAATTTAACTGCCGACAATGTAACCCAAGTTTCCTATTGCGCAAACAACAAGTCGGGCGCATGGCCCGACCTTGCGCGCCGCTGGCAGTTCAGTTCGGCGCGGCCTTGACTTCGGCCGTCACGAACTCGAAGCCGCCCAGGCGCGCGGCGACCAGATTGTAAATGCCGGCGCCGATCAGCGTGAAGACAAATCCCACCAACGCATACGTCAATGGCATGAGCACCAGCATCGCCAGGCCGAATCCGGCCTGGTTCGTCATCGACGTGATGACGCCTATTACCACGCACACCGGGACCGCCGTCACGAGGTAGATGCCCGCCAGGACCTTGGCCGACTGGACTGCGGAAACCTGAACGATCTGTTTTTTCATGATAGATACCGAAAAAGGTTGAGGAGAACAGCTCGCTCACTCTAACTCGGCATTTCCATCAAGAAATTCGACCCGGTCAAACCCGGCTCTTGCGACGGCTCAGCCCTCGTCCAGCGCCGCGCGGATGCCGGCGACGAAGTCGCGCACCGCCTGCGGCCCCTGCTCCTTCGGCGTGTTTTCCAGCTCCTGGATGATGCGGCTGCCGATCACGACGGCGTCGGCCACCGCGGCCACCGACTTTGCCGTCTGCGCGTCGCGGATCCCGAAGCCGACGCCGATCGGCAAGGCCACGTGCTCGCGGATCGCGGCGACGCGGCGCGCCACGTCGGCGGTGTCGATGCCGCCGGCGCCCGTCACGCCCTTGAGCGAGACGTAGTAGGAAAAGCCGCTGCCGTGGCGCGCCACCTGCCGGATGCGTTCGGTGGTCGACGTCGGCGCCAGCAGGAAGATCAGGTCGAGGCCGTTCTCCTTCATCTCGGCGGCGAAGTCCTCGCATTCCTCGGGCGGGTAGTCGACCACGATGGCGCCGTCGGCGCCGGCCTCGCGCGCGCGGCGGATGAATTCGGAC
>DAMAFT010000690.1:0-2835 GCA_031995805.1 Massilia sp. | reverse complement strand
ACCACCTGCATCCGCAACTACATCTTCCGCAACCATCCGACCGCGCCGGGCGTGGTACGCGGCCCGGATGACGGCGTCGGCAACGCCACCGGCACCATCACCGGCCAGCCGGGCGATCCGGTCGCGAACTTCCGCATCACGTCGTTCTCGAACCAGAAGAAGGCGGACCTGAAAGGCCTGGAATTCAACCTCCAGCACATGTTCGGCAACTCGGGCTTCGGCGTGTCGGCCAACTACACCCTGGTGCACTCGGGCCTGAAGTACGACAACGCGTCGGTGGGCGAGCAGTTCGCGCTGGTCGGCCTGTCGGATTCCGCCAACCTGGTCGGCATCTACGAGAACGACAAGTGGAGCGTGCGCGCGGCCTACAACTGGCGCGACGAGTTCCTGGCGTCGACCTTCGACAGCGCCGGTCCGAATCCGCAGTACGTGGAAGCGTACGGCCAGCTCGACCTGAGCATCGGCTACAACATCACCGACAAGCTGTCGCTGCAGTTCGAGGCGATCAACCTGACCGACGAGACGGCCCGCGTGCACGGCCGCCGCAAGGAACAGGCGCTGTACGTGACGCAGTCGGGTCCGCGCTACATGGTGGGCGCACGCTACAAGTTCTGAGCGTCCTCCGTCCCGGTGCGTGTCCTGCGCACCGGGCACCAACCCGGATGACCCGCGCCGGCGGCCCAGCTTCGCAGCTGCGCCGCCGGCGCAACATTTTGCTCCCGGCATCGATTTCAGCGAACAAAAAGTTGTTCCAAGAACAGCTTTTTGGAGTAGACTCGTCCGGAATCAAGAGGAATGCAATGAGTAACACCATCGGACACATCGTGGTGGTCGGCGGCGGCTCCGCCGGCTGGCTGGTCGCTGGCGTGCTGGCGGCCGAACACCGCCTGCGCATCACCCTGGTCGAGTCGCCCGGCGTGGCGCCGATCGGGGTCGGCGAAGGCACCTGGCCGTCGATGCGCGACACCCTGCGCCGCATCGGCGTGTCGGAAGCGGCTTTCCTGCGCGAGTGCGACGCCTCGTTCAAGCAGGGTTCGCGCTTCGACCGCTGGGTCGACGGCGGCGCGGGCGACCGCTATTTCCACCCGTTTTCCCTGCCCCAGGGCTACGGCGACGCCAACCTGGCCGGCGCCTGGGAACGCACCCACCGCGGCCAGGGCGTCGCCTTCGCCGACCTCGTCAACTACCAGTCGCAACTGTGCCTGGACGGGCGCGCGCCCAAGCAGCCGCAGACGCCGGAATTCGCCGCCGTGGCCAACTACGGCTACCACCTGGACGCCGGCAAGTTCGGCGTCTTCCTGCAGCGCCACTGCACCGAACGGCTCGGGGTGCGCCACCTGCTGGCCCACGTCGACGAGGTGGTGACGCGGCGCGACGGCGCACCGGACGGCAAACGCGCCGGCGACATCGCCGCGCTGCGCACGCGCGAGCACGGCCTGGTCGAGGGCGACCTGTTCGTCGACTGCACCGGCATGGCCTCGCTGCTGCTGGGCCGCCACCTGGGCGTGCCGCTGCTGCCGCAGAAGCACGTCCTGTTCAACGACCGCGCGCTGGCGCTGCAGGTGCCGTACGCCCGGCCCGACAGCCCGGTCGCCTCGCAGACCACCTCCACGGCCCAGGACAGCGGCTGGATCTGGGACATCGGCCTGCCGACCCGGCGCGGCATCGGCCACGTGTATTCCAGCAGCCATGTGTCGGACGACGCGGCCGAAGCGGCCCTGCGCGCCTACGTGGCGCAGACCGGCGGCCCGGCCGACCCGCCGCCGGCGCGCCGCCTGGCCTTCGAACCGGGCTACCGCGCGCGCTTCTGGGAACGCAACTGCGTCGCGATCGGCCTGTCCGCCGGCTTCATCGAGCCGCTGGAAGCGTCGGCGCTGGCCATGATCGAACTGTCGGCCGCCTGGCTGGCCGACGACATGCCGGCCACGCGCGCGGCGATGGACGTGGTCGCGCGCCGCTTCAACGACGCGTTCGCCTACCGCTGGGAACGCGTGATCGACTTCCTCAAGCTGCACTATGTGCTGTCGCGCCGCGGCGGCGCCTACTGGGACGACAACCGCCTGCCCGCGACCGTGCCGGAGCGGCTGCAGGAGCTACTGGCGCTGTGGCGCACGCGTGCGCCCTCGCACCGCGACTTCCATCGCATCGAGGAAGTGTTCCCTTCCGCCAGCTACCAGTACATCCTGTACGGCATGGGCTTTCGCACCGAGGCGCCGGCGCGCGCCTCCGACCTGCCGGACGAGGCCGAGCGCCAGTTCCGCGAGGCGGCGCGCCTGGGCGCGCGCATGCGCCAGCTGCTGCCTGCCAACCGCGAACTGCTGGAGCACGTCGGACGCCACGGCCTGCCGCGCGGCTGACGCACCGGTCATTACCACACAACGACAACGACAACGACAGAGACACCATGGCCAACCACGCAATCCTCAACAACGTCGAACACAAGCACCTGCGCATCGTCACGGCGCACGGCGCGCAATACGGCGACGCCGTCATGTCGGCCCTGACCTTCCCGGCCGAGTTCCGCGAGCTGCAGGGCACCTATCCGATCGTGTTCTCGCGCGGCGACGACGGCGACTTCACGCCGCTCGCGCTGTTCGGCTTCGAGCCCGGCGAGAACCTGTTCCTCGGCCCGGACGGCTGGGACGCCCACGCGATCCCGCTGTCGATCGAGCGCCAGCCGTTCATGATCGGCCGCGCCGGCGACGAGTTGCAGGTCCACGTCGACATGGACAGCCCGCGCATCCGCCAGGAGGGCATCGAGGGCGAGGCGGTGTTCCTGACCTACGGCGGCACCAGCGAATACCTGGAGCGCATCACCTCGGTGCTGCGCACCAT
>DAMAFT010000689.1:0-2837 GCA_031995805.1 Massilia sp. | reverse complement strand
CCCCGGTCCGTCGCCGCTGCAGCGCGTGGCCCAGTCGGCCTCGGCGCTGGCGCCGGTCCCTCCCGCCGCGGATGCCGACTCGGCGTGGGACGACGCCGCATTGCCGTCCGACGCCAGCGCCGACGAGATCGCGCGCATGGACTGGGACCAGCTGGCCGTCGCCGTCGCGTCCTGCCGCCGCTGCAGCGCCTGCCGCGACGGCCGCGTGCCCGTGCCCGGCGGCGGCGCGCGCAAGGCGCGCTGGGTCGTGGCGGCCGGCGCATCGACGGCCGCCGACGACAAGGCGCGCGCGCCGCTGGCCGGCGACCCCGGCAAGCTGCTCGACAATATGCTGCTGGCGGTCGGCCTGGGGCGCGAGCGTGACGTCTACGTCACCAACCTGATCAAGTGCCGGCCATCGACGTCGAACGGCGGCGAGCGCGCGCCGACGGCCGAGGAAGCCGCGGCCTGCCGTCCCTATCTCGAGCGCGAAGTCGCGCTGGCGGGGGCGGGCACCGTGCTGACGCTGGGCCAGATCGCCGCCAACACGCTGCTGGGCCGCCCGCTGCAGGAGCCGCTGGCCGGCGCGCGCGGGACCGTCCACGCGCTGCCCGTCGGCGAGGGGCAGGTGAACCTGGTCGCGACGCTGCATCCGGGCGAGCTGCTGCGGCGCGGCGCCGACAAGGCGCAGGCCTGGGCCGACCTGTGCCGTGCGCGGAGTACCGATGCCGGCGCCGGCGGCGGCTGACTACCAGTCCGGGTTCGAGCGCCGCTGGGGCCACCTGCGGCGTGCGCGGGTGCGCGCGCTGGCCTGGCTGCTGGACGCGCCCGACCTGCTCGACATCCACGACCCGCACTGGGCGGGCCGCGTCGCCACGCTGGGACAGGTCACGCCCGCGGTCGCACGCTGGCTGGCCGCGCTCGACGCCGATCCGGCGCCCCTCGACGCCGCCCTCGGGACCAGGCCTGCCACCCGCCTGGGCCTGTATGCGGAAAAGCTGATGGCCTTCTATTTCGCCGAGCAGGGCCGCCTGGTGGCGCATGGCCTGCAGGTGCGCGACGGCCCCACCGCCACCATCGGCGAATTCGACTTCCTGCTCGACGACGGCGCCGGCGGCGCCGTGCACATCGAATTCGCCACCAAGTTCTACCTGCTGCAGGATGGCGCGCACGGCAGCGATGGCAAACCCGCCGCCGGCTTCGATGCCTTCGTCGGCCCCAACCTGGCCGACAGCCTGGGCCGCAAGATGCGCAAGGTGTTCGAGCGCCAGCTGCGCCTGTCGGACCATCCGGCCGCGCAGGTGCTGCTGCCGCGCCCCGTGACGCGGGCCCAGGCGCTGGTCAAGGGCTGGCTGTTCTATCCGGCCGGGGAATATTTCGCGATGCGCGGCATCGGCGCCGGCCACTGCCGCGGCTTCTGGTGCGCGCGCGGCGACGTCGCGGCGCTGGCCGCCGACCGCTTCCTGGTACTGCCGCGCCTGCAATGGTTGGCGCCGTTCCGCGCATCGTCGGCCACGTGGATGCTGGACAAGGCCCAGCTGCTGGCCGAACTGGACGACCACTTCGCCGTCTCCGACACGCCGCTGCTGGTCGCCCTGGTCGACGAGCTACCGGGCCGCATCGTCGAAGTCGACCGCGGCTTCATCGTCCCCGACGACTGGCGCACCCGCGCCGCCACCCTTCCGCCCCCTTGATCTACCCCAAACCGGGGTCAGAGCCGGGGTCAGAGCCCGAATTTAGGAAATGGTCGAAATGAAATATCCTGTCATTATTCGCTATGAAATGACAGGATATTTCAATATGATTTCTGAAAGGAAATTGCTAAAAACCGGGCTCTGACCCCGGCTCTGACCCCGGTTTGAGAGGGGTCAGTGTTTGTGTTCGCCGATCAGGGCGAGGGAGTCGTGTTCGCGCTGGTTGGCCGCGTGGCGGCGGCCGATCAGGTACATGATGCCGGCCAGCGACAGGCCGAACAGGATGATGATGACGTTCAGGTCGAGGTTCAGCGTGATCATGATGGCGTACAGCGCCAGCATGGTCAGGATCGACAGGTTCTCGTTGAAGTTCTGCACGGCGATCGAGTGGCCGGCGCTCATCAGGACGTGGCCGCGGTGCTGCAGCAGCGCGTTCATCGGTACCACGAAGAAGCCCGACAGCAGGCCGATGATCAAGAGCAGGGGCACCGCCACGGCCATCGAGTGCACCAGCACCATGCTGGCGACGACCAGGCCCATGATGATGCCCAGCGGGATCACGGTCAGCGATTTCCTCAAGGGGATCATCTTCGCCGCCATGGCCGCGCCGACGGCCACGCCGATCGCGACCACGCCGATCAGGCTGGTGGCCTTGTCGAGCGGCATGTGCAGCGAGCGCTCGGCCCACTTCAGCACGATGAATTGCAGCGTGGCGCCGGCGCCCCAGAACAGTGTGGTCACGGCCAGCGAGATCTGGCCCAGCTTGTCCTTCCACAGCGTCGACGAGCATTCGGCGAAGTCGGCGATCAATTTCGCCGGATTGCGTTCCTGGTGCTCGTAGCGGGCGCCGGTATCCGGAATGCGCAGGTTGAAGCCGGCCGCCAGCGCGTAGACGCCGATCAGCACGACCAGCGAAGCCTTGGTCGGCGTGTCGATGCCGGTGTCGATGCCGGGAACGTCGAGGGTCATCAGCCAGGCGCCGCCGTGCGGACTGACCAGCGCGCCGCCCATCACGGTGCCGAGGATGATCGACATCACGGTCAGGCCTTCGATCCAGCCGTTGGCCGCGACGAGTTTTTCAGGGGGCAGGAGTTCGGTGAGGATGCCGTACTTGGCGGGAGAATACACGGCGGCGCCGAAGCCGACCACCGCGCAGGCGACCGG
>DAMAFT010000688.1:0-2840 GCA_031995805.1 Massilia sp. | reverse complement strand
CTTCGGCCGTTTCGGCCACGTCCATATCCTGCCAGTAACGCATGAGGAAGGCTTCGCGTTGACGCGTCGGGAGCTTTTGTATCTCGTCGTCGATCAGGCGCAGGGTCTGCGCGCGCTCGACCTGGTCGGCGCTGGATTCGGCCGCGGCGGTGCCTTCCTCGGCCTCGTAGGAATTGAGTATATCAAAGTCGTCATCGTCATCTTCCTTGCGCCCCAGTCCCCCGAAGAGGCTGATCCAGGTATTGCGCACCTTCTCGCGCCGGAAGTAATCGAGGATGGTCGTCTGCAGGATGCGCTGGAACAGCGCGGGCAGTTCGGCCGGCGGCTTGTCGCCGTATTTCTCGGCCAGCTTGATCATGGCGTCCTGAACGATGTCGAGCGCTGCCTCGTCCTTGCGGACCGCGTACGCCGCCTGCTTGAAGGCGCGCCGCTCGACACTCTCGAGAAAGTCGTTTAGTTCTTTGTCAGTGGCCATGCGTGATGTTGGGGCCACCGGTGCGTTGCCTGTGGCTTTTCGGAAAACCTTCGAATGCTAGCAAAAATCGGCCATGGCCGCAGCCGGAATGGCAGCCCGCCATTATACGACCGCCATGTTTCCGGATTATTGCACCAACCGCGTGCATGCAAATGCGCATCCGTTCGGTGGAATGGCCGGGTTTTGGCGAATCCTGCCCAGGTCCGCGTCTCTGAACGGCTGAGCGGCAATTTTATTGCTGCATTAAACCGGTGCGCCGACGAAAAATATTTTTTTGTCTTGACCAGAATGGTGCAACGCAGTAAGGTATCTCACGCTTTGCCACCCCGAAGCCCACGGTCATCCCGGATCGGCACACAAGGTCGAACCAGGCATGACGCGCTTTCACAATGTAGGCAGTTTGCTCCAACCCGTGCCACAAGCGCGAGAGACACGCATTCCGCTGCAGTAACTCATGCCAAACGAGTTTGCGCCCAGCGCCGTTTCGTAATGACCCTACGGAGTCATGAAAGATCGCCGCGACCGCAGGAAGAAGGGAAGCCTGAGCACTGTTGCGTGACACGTATCTCGTCAGGAACGAGCATCCGATCAATCTCCCTATGGGTCTTGAAAGGAAACGTATCATGAGTCACGACACAGCAGTCCCCATCACGGGCGCTGAGATAGTAGTGCGTTGCCTGGCGGAAGAGGGCGTGAAACACGTCTTCGGCTATCCCGGCGGTGCCGTCCTCTACATCTACGACGCCATCTTCAAGCAGGACAAATTCCAGCACATCCTGGTGCGCCACGAGCAGGCAGCCGTGCACGCGGCCGACGCGTACTCGCGCAGCTCGAACCAGGTCGGCGTGGCCCTCGTCACGTCCGGTCCGGGCGTCACCAATGCCGTCACCGGCCTCTCCACCGCCTACATGGACTCGGTCCCGATGGTCGTGATCACCGGCCAGGTGCCGACGCACGCGATCGGCCAGGACGCGTTCCAGGAATGCGACACGGTCGGCATCACCCGCCCGGTGGTCAAGCACAATTTCCTGGTCAAGGACGTGCGCGAGCTGGCCGAGACCATCAAGAAAGCCTTCTACATCGCCCGCACCGGCCGTCCGGGCCCCGTGCTGGTCGACATCCCGAAGGACGTCAGCATGCAGAAGGCGCTGTACGCGTATCCGAAGGAAATCGAGATGCGCTCCTACCGCCCGGTCGACAAGGGCCACGCCGGCCAGATCCGCAAGGCGGTGCAACTGCTGCTGGCGGCCGAGCGCCCGATGATCTACACGGGCGGCGGCGTCATCCTGGCGAACGCCTCGAACGAACTGAACCGGCTGGTCGACAAGCTCGGCTTCCCGGTCACCAATACGCTGATGGGCCTGGGCGCCTACCGCGCGTCGAGCGGCCACTTCGTCGGCATGCCCGGCATGCACGGCACCTACGAAGCGAACATGGCGATGCAGCATTGCGACGTCCTGATCGCCATCGGCGCCCGCTTCGACGACCGCGTGATCGGCAACCCGCGCCACTTCGCATCGAACCCGCGCAAGATCATCCACATCGACATCGACCCGTCGTCGATCAGCAAGCGCGTCAAGGTCGACATCCCCATCGTCGGCAACGTCAAGGACGTGCTGGTCGAGCTGCTGTCCCAGCTGGAGGCGTCCGAGGCGAAACCGAACCCGGGCGTCCAGCAATGGTGGCAGCAGATCAACGAATGGCGCGGCCGCGAATGCCTGAAGTACCCGACGTCCGACGAGGTCATCAAGCCGCAGTCGGTGGTGGAGACGCTGTGGCAGGTCACCGGCGGCGACGCCTTCGTCACGTCCGACGTGGGCCAGCACCAGATGTGGGCCGCGCAGTACTACCCGTTCAACCAGCCGCGCCGCTGGATCAATTCCGGCGGCCTGGGCACGATGGGCGTCGGCCTGCCGTACGCGATGGGCGTGCAGATGGCCAACCCGGGCGCGACGGTGGCCTGCGTCACCGGCGAAGGCTCGATCCAGATGAACATCCAGGAACTCGCCACCTGCAAGCAGTACCACCTGACACCCAAGATCATCCTGCTGAACAACCGCTTCCTCGGCATGGTGCGCCAGTGGCAGGAACTCGACTACAACTCGCGCTATTCCGAGTCCTACATGGATTCGCTGCCGGACTTCGAGAAGCTGGCCGAGGCCTACGGCCACGTCGGCATGCGCATCGAGAAGCCGGGCGACGTCGAAGGCGCGCTGCGCGACGCCTTCGCCATGAAGGACCGCCTCGTGTTCATGAACTTCATCACGGACCGCAGCGAGAACGTCTGGCCGATGGTCAAGACGGGCAAGGGCTTGTCGGAAATGCTGCTCGGATCGGAGGACCTGTAATGCGCCACATCATCTCC
>DAMAFT010000687.1:0-2843 GCA_031995805.1 Massilia sp. | reverse complement strand
CCAGGAAGATCACGCCGGCGTTGTACTGCACGGCGGTCGCCAGTTCCTGGCCCGTCATCATGAATTCGCCGTCGCCGGCGAAGGTCACCACGCTGCGCTCCGGATGCACGATCTTGGCGGCGACGCCGGCCGGCACGCCGTAGCCCATCGCGCCGCTGGTCGGCGCCAGCTGCGTGCGCATGGCGCCGTAGCGCCAGAAGCGGTGCGCCCAGGTGGCGTAGTTGCCGGCGCCGTTCGTGATGATGGTGTCGCGCGGCAGCGCGGCCTGCAGGTCCTGCACCAGCTGCCACAGGTCGAGCGGCGCCGTGCCGTCCCGGAAGATGGGCGGCCGTTCCTGCCAGGCGGCCAGTTCCGCCCTGGCCTCGGCCACGGTGTGGCGCCAGGGGCCCGCATCGACCGGTTCCAGCGCCGCCAGCATCGCGGCCGCCTGCGGCGCGCCGGCGGCGATCATCAGGTCGGCCTGGTAGACGCTGCCCAGTTCCTGCGGATCGGGATGGATGTGCACCAGGCGCTGCTTCGGCACGGGCGACTCCAGCAGCGTGTAGCCGCCGGTGGTCATCTCGCCCAGGCGCGGGCCGAAGGCGATCAGGAGGTCGGCCTCGCGCACGCGCGCGGCCAGCTTCGGGTTGATGCCGATGCCGACGTCGCCGGCGTAGTGCGGGTGCTCGTTGTCCAGCAGGTCCTGGAAGCGGAAGGCGCAGGCGACCGGCAGGGCGTTCGCTTCCGCGAACCTGGTCACGTCGGCGCAGGCCTGCGCGGTCCAGGTGCCGCCGCCCAGCAGCAGCAGGGGCTTTTGCGCCTGCGCCAGCATGGCGCGCAGGGTGGCCACCTGGGCGGCCGAGGGAGAAGCCTGGACCGGCTGGAAGGCGCGCGTGTCGGCGGCATCGGTGCGCGCGACCAGCATGTCCTCGGGCAGCGCCAGCACCACCGGGCCGGGACGGCCGCTGGTGGCGACCTGGAAGGCGCGCGCGATGTACTCGGGGATGCGGTCGGCGCGGTCGATCTGCGCGACCCACTTGGCCATCTGGCCGTACATGCGGCGGTAGTCGATTTCCTGGAACGCTTCGCGGTCCATGAAGTCGGTGCCCACCTGGCCGATGAACAGGATCATCGGCGTGGAATCCTGGTAGGCCGTGTGCACGCCGATCGACGCATTGGTGGCGCCCGGGCCGCGCGTGACGAAGCAGATGCCGGGCTTGCCGGTCAGCTTGCCGTAGGCCTCGGCCATGAACGCGGCGCCGCCCTCCTGGCGGTTGATCACGAAGCGGATGTGCGAGTCGTGCAGCGCGTCCAGCACGTCGAGATAGCTTTCGCCGGGCACGCCGAAGGCGATGTCCACGCCGTGGACCTGGAGCGCGTCGACCAGGACCTGGCCGCCGCTGCGGGAGGGGTGCGTCATGTGTTCATCCTTATCGAAGAGGCATCGGGGCATTCTAGGGGAGGCGCGCGGCGCCGGCTTTTCTAATGGCGACACGAAATATCGAAAATGGCAGGGACCGGTTTAGTATTGCAATTCCATAATTACAACAAGGGCATGCCATGCCGATCCCGACACTGCCGTCCGCGCTCCTGGCGGGCGCCTTCCTGCTGGTGTCCGCCGGCGCCGCCGCCGGGGATGCGTCCTGCCGCGCCGACCTGGACGACATCGCCGCCTTCCTGCCGGCCAACGATGCCGGCGCCGCCGATGCGCTGGCGCTGCGCGGTCCCGCCATCGATGCGGCCCTGCGCAAGGCGCGGGCGGAGGATCGCCGGCCTGGCGGGCGGCGCGCGCGATGCCGGGGCCTGCGATGCGATCCTGGATGCCTACCTGGGCGCCTGGCGCCCCGGCCACCTGTCGGTGACGGCGCTGGCGCCGACGGCCCGGCCGGCCGCCGCCGCCGATCCGCGCCTGCCGCGCCTGAGGATACTGGGGCCGGACACGCTGCTGCTGGTCCTGCCCTCGTTCAGGGACGCCTACAAGGCGCCGCTGCAGGCGCTGCTGGCCGCGCAGCGCCCGGCGCTGGAGAGCCACAAGTACTGGATCGTCGACGTGCGCGGCAACGGCGGCGGCGCCGACACGAGCTATGCGCCGCTGCTGCCCTGGCTGCTGGACGGCGACTACCTCGCGCACCGCCTCGAGTACCTGGCGACCCCGGCGAACATCCGGGCCCAGGAAGCCATCTGCGGCCAGATGGCCGATCCCGCGCCCTGCCGCGCGGCGCTGGG
Organism: Massilia sp.; assembly: GCA_031995805.1. Taxonomy (GTDB): domain Bacteria; phylum Pseudomonadota; class Gammaproteobacteria; order Burkholderiales; family Burkholderiaceae_D; genus Telluria. The sequence goes on along the minus strand of DAMAFT010000687.1, from coordinate 638 downwards.
ACCCGCGCTCGACGCGATGCGCGCGGCGCCGCCGGGCAGCTTCGCGGTGCGCCCGGGCGGCCGGGTGGACATCGAACGGCCGGTCCGCGTCGAGCCGAAGGCGCCGCAGCGCGTGGCGGTGCTGCTCGACCGCGACTGCGGCAGCAGCTGCGACCAGTTCGCGCTGACGGCGAGGGCCGGCTTCCGGGTCAAGCTGGTGGGGCGGCCCAGCGCCGGCGTGGTCGACGTCGGCAACCTGCGCCCGCATCCGCTGCCGTCCGGCCGCACGCTGAAGTACGCGACCACGCGCTCGACCCGCGCGGCCGAACTGCCGCTGGACGGCATCGGCGTGGCGCCGGAAATCCTGTTGCCGGCCCCGGCCGACGCGGCCGGACGCGAGGCCGAAGTCTTGCGCACGCAACGCTGGCTCGAGACCGGCAGGCTGTAAAGGCCGGGGAAGGCGCGCCATCGGTTACAATAGCGCCCGTGAAGCAGGCCAGGCAGCCGCTGGCCCACGCCGCAAGGTCGTGGGCGGGAGGAAGGTCCGGACTCCACAGAGCGGGGTGACGGTTAACGGCCGTCCGCCGAAAGCCGGGCGCAAGCCCGGTATAAGGCGAGGAATAGGGCCACAGAGACGAGCGTATTCAGTTACGGTGAAA
>DAMAFT010000686.1:0-2844 GCA_031995805.1 Massilia sp. | reverse complement strand
ACCCAGCCCTTGGCTGCCTAGCAAACTAACTGTCCAACTTTACGGGGTCAGTTCAACCGGCGCCTTTTTTCATGTCAGCGCACCACGCGGTAACACGGCACGTACACCTTGCCCGGCAACTTCATGCGGCTCTGCTCGACGAAGGACTGCAGCAGCGCATCGAGCTGCGCCATCATCTCGCTCTCGCCGTGGATCTCGAACTTGCCGAACTGCTCGATCGCGCGGATCCCCTCTTCCTTGACGTTGCCGGCCACGATGCCGGAAAACGCGCGCCGCAGCTGCGCCGCCAGCAGGTGCACCGGCTGTTCCTTGTGCAGCGACAGGCCGCGCATGTTCTCGTGGGTCGGCTTGAACGGGCGCTGGAATTCCTGGTCGATCCGGATGCCCCAGTTGAAGTAGTAGGCGTCGCTGCGCGACTTGCGGAACTCGCGCACCTGGCGGATCCCGGTGTGCATGACCTTCGCCACCTCGGCCGGGTCGTCGACGATGATCTGGTAGCGTTTGGTGGCTTCCTCGCCCAGCGTGGCGCGGATGAAGCCGTCGATGCGCTCGAAGTATTCGCGCGAGGTCGACGGGCCGGTGAACACCAGCGGGAACGGCAGCTCCGCGTTGTCCGGGTGGAGCAGGATGCCGAGGATGTACAGGATCTCCTCGGCCGTGCCGGCGCCGCCCGGGAACACGACGATGCCGTGGCCGGTACGCACGAACGCTTCCAGCCGCTTCTCGATGTCGGGCATGATCACCAGGTCGTTGACGATCGGGTTGGGCGACTCGGCCGCGATGATGCCCGGCTCCGAGATGCCCAGGTAGCGGCCGTTCTGCAGGCGCTGCTTGGAATGGCCGATGGTGGCGCCCTTCATGGGACCCTTCATGGCGCCGGGGCCGCAGCCGGTGCAGATGTCCAGCTCGCGCAGGCCGAGCTGGTAGCCGACCTTTTTCGAGTAGTCGTATTCGACCGAGTTGATCGAGTGCCCGCCCCAGCACACGACCAGGTTCGGGTTGTTCTGCGGCCGGATCACGTTGGCGTTGCGCAGGATGTGGAAGACGGCGTCGGTGATGCCTTCGGGGCGGTCCAGGTCGAAGCGCGGGTTGTCGGTGACCTCGAAGTTCACGTAGACGATGTCGCGCAGGACGGCGAACAGGTGCTCGTGGATCCCCTTGATCATCTTGCCGTCGACGAAGGCGTGGGCCGGCGCGCTGCGGATGTCGAGCTTGATGCCGCGCTCGCGCTGGATCACCTTGATCTCGAAGTCCTGGTAGCGCTCGAGCAGCTCCTTGCCGTCGTCGATGGAACTGCCGGAATTCAGCACGGCCAGCGCGCACTGGCGGAAGACCTGGTACAAGCCGCCCTGGCTGGTGTCGAGCAGCTTCGCCACCTCCGCCTTGGACAACACTTCGAGCCGGCCTTCCGGGGAAATCAGGGTATCGACAACGTCGTAAGTCATGGTACGCATTCCTTTTCTCTACTGTCCATCGGTACTGTTGCCGCACCAATATACGACAACTCCGAGGACTTTGCGTCCCCTTTCGGCGCGCCGCATGCACTCTTGCGGCCATGCGGGAAAAAGTTGCCAGAGCGGCGCGGATTTCCACTAAAATGCGACGCTGTCGGCCATCCGTACTTACCCAGCATGGGCACGGCCGGGAGACACCATTCTTATAAAACGATTTGGGGAGGAACCGCATGAGCGGTGCAGCGACTTCAACCACCGGGGACAAGGCGATCCCGGAATTCAGGCAGATCATGGGCCATCCGGCGCCCCTGTGGATGCTGTTCATGACCGAGTTCTGGGAGCGCTTCGCGTTCTACGGCATTCGCTGGGCCCTCGTGCTCTACATCGTCGCCCAGTTCTACGGCGGCAGCGGCGTGGGCCAGGCCGACGCCAACCTGACCTACGGTTCCTACCTCGCGCTGGTGTATGCCGGCGCCGTCTTCGGCGGCTACATCGCCGACCGCGTCATCGGCTACCAGCGCGCGATCCTGGTCGGCGCGGCCTTCATGGCGATCGGCCTGTTCGCCATCACGATCCCGAACCAGGACGTGTTCAAGCTGGGCCTGGCCACCATCATCGTCGGCAACGGCATGTTCAAGCCGAACATCTCGACGATGGTCGGCCAGCTGTACGGCATCAACGACCAGCGCCGCGATTCCGGCTTCACCATTTTCTACATGGGCATCAACAGCGGCGCGTTCATCGCCCCGATCCTGACCGGCATCCTGGCCGAATCGATGGCCGGCTCCACCGGCGTCCCCGCCTACAAGGTCGTGTTCTTCGCCGCCGGCATCGGCATGCTGGCGTCGCTGGTATGGTTCCAGATCGGCCGCAAGGGCCTGAAGGGCATCGGCGCGCCGGTCGGCGAGCTGTCCAGCCCGGCGCGCCTGGCGGGCGTCGTGATCGGCTCGCTGGTCGTGATCCCGGTCGTGTACTTCCTGCTGAAACTCGGCGCCGCCACCCTGCAGATCATCCTGACCGTGCTGTTCATCGGCCTGGCGCTGATGCTGCTGGTCGAGGGCATCCGCAACGGCAAGGTCGCGCGCGACAAGACCATCGCGATGCTGATCATCTTCTTCTTCAACGTGATGTTCTGGTGCTTCTTCGAGCAGGCCGGCAGCTCGTTCACCTTCCTGGCCGAGAACATCGTGCGCCGCGACTTCGGCGGCTGGATCTTCCCGACCGGCTGGTTCCAGTCGGTGAACTCGATCGCCATCATCGTGTGCGCGCCGATCGTGGCCGCCGTCTGGGTCGCGATGAAGGGCAAGAACCCGTCGATCCCGCGCAAGTTCGGCCTGGGCCTGCTGTTCAACGGCCTGGCCTTCCTGCTGCTGATGTTCGCCCTGACGAG
>DAMAFT010000685.1:0-2853 GCA_031995805.1 Massilia sp. | reverse complement strand
GGGTCCAGACGAAGATGATCAGCACCAGCAGCCAGGCTTCCATCGGCACCGTGTTCGCCACCGCGGCCCAGCCCAGCGCCGGCGGCATCGCGCCGGACAGGCCGCCGATCACGATGTTCTGCGGCGTGTTCGGCTTGAGCAGCACCGTATAGATGAGCGCATAGCCGACGAAGGTGACGAAGGTCAGCCACATCGTGAGCGGATTGACCATGGCATACAGCACGCCCATGCCGGCGCCGCCGATGGCGGCGGAAAACACCAGCGTCTGGGTGGTGGACAGCTCGCCCATGGCGGTGGCGCGGCGCGCGGTGCGCGCCATGCGGGCGTCGACCTCGGCCTCGATCAGGCAGTTGACGGCGAAGGCGGCGCCGGCCAGCAGCCAGATGCCGAGGGTGCCCCAGAACAGCACGTGCCAGCCGGGGAAGCCGTCGGTGGCCAGGAACATGCCGATGACGGCGCAAAAGACGGCGAGCTGGGTGACGCGCGGCTTGGTGAGCGCCCAGTACTGTGCGATCCGGTTGGGCAACGGTTTGTGGGTGGCGGTGTGGGTAATCATGGATGGCTCGCGGGCGCGGGGGCCGGGCTGCTTGGGCTCGGCGGACGCATCCGCACCGGGTCGAGTTGATACTGTACCTTGTAGTTTAACACGGTCACCAGGAGTACGAGCGCGGCCGCCCCGGCGTTGTGCAACACCGCGATCGCCAGCGGGAAGTCAAGGAATACGGTGGCGATGCCGGTCGTTGCCTGGGCGACAAGTAGCAGCACCAGGTTGCGCGCCGTGCCGTGCAGGCCCGGCAGCGTCCAGGCGCGCCAGGCCGTCCAGCCCAGCACCAGCACGACGACGGCGGCGAAATTGCGGTGCACCCAGTGGATCGCCGTCAGCGCCGAGAACGGCAGGTAGTGCCCGGCGGCGGTCTTGCCCAGTTCGCGCCACAGGGTGAAGCCGTGCCCGAAGTCCATCTCCGGGATCACCTGGCCGTTACACAGCGGGAAATCGCTGCAGGCCAGCGTGGCGTAGTTGGTGCTTACCCACCCGCCCAGCGCCAGCTGGACCAGCAGGACGGCGCCGGACAGCAGGGCCAGCGGACGCAGGCGCCGCAGCACGGCCGGCGCGGCGGCCGGCGGCTGCGGCTTGAGCAGGTTGTCCTCGCGCCCGCCCAGCCAGGCCACCAGGGCCAGCAGCGTCATCCCGAACAGCAGGTGCAGGGTGACGATGACCGGCTGCAGCTTCAGCGTCACGGTCCAGGCGCCGAACGCGCCCTGCACGCACACCCAGAAGAACAGCACCGTCGGCAGCAGCGGGTGGAAGGCGGCGGCGCGCGAACGGCGCCACTGGATCCAGGACGTGATCATCAGCGCCATGATCAGCACGCCGATGCCCATGGCGAGATAGCGGTGGATCATCTCGATCCAGGCCTTGGCCACGGTGACGGGGCCGGTGGGCATCAGTTCCTCGGCGGCGGCGATGTGCTCGTGCGCCAGGAAGGGGTTGGCCAGGCCGTAGCAGCCCGGCCAGTCCGGGCAGCCGAGGCCGGAATCGGTCAGGCGGGTAAAGCCGCCGAACACGATCAGGTCGAAGGTGAAGAAGGCGATGATCCAGACCAGCTTGCGGTACTTGTGCGGGTCGGACGACATCCAGACCATGGACAGCGGGATGCAGGCCACGAGCAGGCCGTGGACCAGGAGTTGGACGAGGTGGGATGCTTGCATGGGTTCAGCCGACGGACGAAGCCTTCAGCAGTTTGTAGATGTCCTTGTAGACCTTGCGCGGTTCCGGATCCCGTGGAAAACGCATCATCAGGTGGCCGAGCGGGTCGATCAGGTAGATGTGCTCGTCCACCGTCGTGCCGGCGTCGGCCGGCAGCCATGCGCGCACGGCGGCGCCGTCGGCGCGCAGCATGTGGGTGCCGTCGAATTCGCGGATGACCAGCGTTTCCAGCGGCTCGCGGTCGGTGATCAGCCAGACGCGCTCGATGCGTTCCATTTCCTTGCCTTGCATCAGGCGCAGCTGGCGCATGGTGAACAACTGCTTCCGGCAGGCCTCGGCGCAGGCGCCGGGCGCCGTCATCAGCATCACCCACTTGCCCTTGAACTGCGCCAAGGCCTGGGGGCGGCCGTCGAGCGTCGCCGTGGCCAGGTTCGCCGGGACCGGATGCGCGCGCTGGTCGACCAGGGCGCCATAGTTGTTGCGCTTCTCGGGCTTGAGCACGTAGTAGGTGAAATACGAGGCGAGCAGCGGCGAGGCGCACACCAGCAGCACCAGCCACAGCATGCGGCGGCCGCGCTTCTGCATCGCTGCTGGGCTGGCGGCGGTGGCCGGTATCGAATCAGCTGTCTTGTCTGCTTCCACGTCGGAATCCTGTGATCACGAAAAATACGAATGCCATCGCCGCCAGCGCATACCACTGGAAGGCGTAGCCCCTGTGGCGGTCCACGTCGACGGCCGGCGCGGGCCAGCGCCGGACCAGGCCGTCGTCGCCCATGCCGGCGGCGTACCCGCCGGTCTGTTCGACCAGCAGCGGCAGCACGTCGAGGCCGCTGGCCCGGGCGAAGCCGGCCGGGTCCAGGTTCTGCACGATGGCGCCCGGCGTCACGGGCGCCGGCGTACCGAGCTGCATGACGCGCGCCGGGCGCAGCACCGCGATGCCTTCGATGGTCTGCTCGCCGGCCAATGTCGGCACCTGCGGCACGCGGTCGTGCGCGCCCGGGTCGCGCGGCAGCCAGCCGCGCGCCACCAGCACGTGGCGATTCGACGCCGCTATTGTAAACGGCATCAGCAAAACGAACCCGCTGCGGCCTTCGAATGGACGGTTGTCGAGGTAGACGGGCCAGCCGGGATCGAAGCGGCCGGTG
>DAMAFT010000684.1:0-2858 GCA_031995805.1 Massilia sp. | reverse complement strand
CCGCCATCACGAGCAGCGCCTGGTCGCCCGGCTCCAGGCGCGCGGCCAGGCGCTGCCAGCTGCGCGGCGCCAGCAGGTTGCGCCCGACGGACGGCACCGAGGCCCAGGCCACGTACAGGTCGACGAACACTTCGTCCGGCCGCGCCAGCGCCTGCGCATCGAGCCCGGCGCCCGCGCTGCCGGCGAACAGGCGCTCGACCTCGCGGTTGCTCACGCGCAGGCGGCGCACCAGGCCGGCGTCCAGCAGCGCGCGCAGGGACATGGGAACGAACACGTCGCCGCGCACCTGCCCGATCCGGCTCGGGTCGCGTCCCGCGGCAAAGCCGAGCCGCGCGCGCGCCACCTGCAGCGCCGCCGCCAGGATGCTCTGGTTGACGATGCGCACCGAGGCCGTCGCCTTCGCCACCCCGTCCAGGTGCGCCAGGCCGTCCCCGCTTCCCTTGCCGCGGCCGCCGTCGACGACGATGCCCTGCGCCAGCGACAGCCCCCGGTACTGGGCGACGAACCGGTGCAGCGGCGCTTCTCCCAATCCCTCCAGGAATACCGGCTCGTGCTGGGACAGCACCTCCACGCCGAGGAAGCCGCCCTTCGGGTCGATCGCCACCAGCAGGTTCACCGGCACGCCGGCGAAACCGGGCACGGGTGCCAGGTCGACCGACTCGAAGGCATAGCCGACCAGTTCCGTCGCCGTGCCGTTCTGCTTGAACAGCGGCCACGCCGGCACGTCGGCGGCGCGCTCGCCCACCACCAGCGGCGCCGGGAAGCGCCGCGCCAGCGCAGCGCGGTCGAGCGTGCCGGCCCGGGCCGGGCCGCAGCACGGCAGGAACAGGATGCACAGGATGGCGAGCAGCGCGCGCATCAGAAGAAGATGATCCCGCCCATCGAGCCGCCGTTCAGGCGCGCGGTATTCCCGGCGAAGCCCCTGGAGCGGGTCTGGCCGACCTCGGCCACCAGCGTGATGACGCTGTTGAGCGTGTAGTAGGCGCCGGCGGTCAGGTTGGCGTTCGACTTCAGGCCCGCGGCGCCGGCGGTGTCGTCGTCGTTCGCGCTGCGGCCCCAGCTCAGGCCCAGGCCGTTGCCGACCGTGGTGCGGCGGTCCTCGCCGCCGCAGCCGATGGCCTTGCCGCCCAGCGCCAGGCCGCCGACCTCGTCCCCGCCGCAGGACACCCCGGTGTAATAGGCGTTGATGATCCCGCCGACCGCCACGTTCCAATCGCCGGCCTTGATGTCGACCGCGCAGGCCTGCTGCATGCATGCGGCCAGCGCGGCCGCCAGGATAGGCTTTTTCATATCGTCTCCTCACTGTCTTGTTCTGGTTGGCGCATCGGTGCGATGCAGCCAAGGGCATTGGCAAGTTGCATGCCGGGTCGCGTGAGGGGCAGGCACGCCGTTCGAAGGCGCCACGCTGTGGCAAATCGGACCAGGATGGCGGACAGGTGTCACATTCCTGAGCGGCCTCGGCCTTAAATGATATAAACCGTATGCGTCGTTAAAAAAAACGGCGGCCGAAGCCGCCGCAAAGACCGGACCGATGGACGCCGGTCGCCCGCCCGGCGCCCCGGTCCTCCCTGACCGGACCGGAACAGGTCAGATGTTCCTGGCCAGCTTGAAGACCCAGACCGAACCGCCCTGCTCCAGGAAATTTACTTTCTTGGCGACCTCGCCGCCCCACAGGGGCACGGCGCCGCCCCAGCCCGAGACCACGGCCACGTACTGGACGCCGCCGTCTTCCCAGGTCACCGGCGGCGCCACCACGCCGGAGCCGGTCTGGAACTTCCAGAGTTCCTTGCCGGTCCTGGCGTCGAGCGCCTTCAGGTAGCCTTCCGGCGTACCGTAGAACACCAGGCCGCCGGCCGTGGTCATCACTCCGCCCCACAGCGGCGCGGTGTTCTTGGCTTCCCAGACGATCTTGCCGGTCTTCGGGTCGACCGCGCGCAGCGCGCCGATGTAGTCGTCGAACAGCGGCTTGATGGTGAAGCCGGCGCCGAGGAAGGCTCCGCCCTTCTTGTAGCTGATCGGCTCGTTCCAGATGTCCATGCCCCATTCGTTGGCCGGTACGTAGAACATGCCGGTCTGCGGGCTGTAGGCCATCGGCATCTGGTTCTTGGCGCCCAGGAAGGCCGGCGCCGCGAACACGGTCGTGCCCTTCTTGCCGTCCTGGCCCTTGGTGGGGTCGCTGGGGCGATTCGCGGCGACGAAGTTCGGGCGCCCCGTCTTGAGGTCGATGCTGCTGGCCCAGGTGATCTTGCGCACAAACGGGAAGGCGTTCTTCAACTGGCCGTTCTTCGCGTCGATCACGTAGAAGAAGCCGTTGCGGTCGGCCTTGCCGCCGTAGCGCTTGCCGTCCATGTCGAAGGTGACGAACTCGTTGGCGCCGTCGAAGTCCCAGGAATCGTTGGGCGTGCCCTGGTAGGCCCACTTGATCTGGCCCGTCTCCGGGTCCAGCGCCAGCGTCGACGAGGAATACAGGTTGTCGCCGGGACGCAGGTGGCTGTTCCAGGGCGCCGGGTTGCCGGTGCCGAAATAGGCCAGCCCCGTCGACGCATCGTAGGTGCCGCCCATCCAGGTCGAGGCGCCCCCCGTCTTCCACAGCTCGCCCGGCCAGCTCTTGTTGACGGTGCCGGTGACGCCGGCCTCGATCTCCTTGCCCTCCTTGTCGTAGCGGTAGCCCATGTGGCCCTCGACGGTCGGGCGCATCCACAGCAGCTCGCCCGTCATGGGGTTGCGCCCTTCGACGCGGCCGACCACGCCGAACTCGCCGCCCGACACGCCGGTCAGCAGCACGCCCTTGGCGATCAGGGGGGCGGCCGTCATCGAATAGCCGGCCGCGTAGTCGTCGACCTTTTCCTTCCACACCA
>DAMAFT010000683.1:0-2860 GCA_031995805.1 Massilia sp. | reverse complement strand
CCACCCGGACTGTTCCCTGCACGAGATGGGAGACTGGCACCCCGAGTCCCCGGCGCGCCTGCGCGCCATCGAGGACCAGTTGATTTCCGCGCGCCTCGACGGCCTGGTCGAGCACGTCAGCGCCCCGCTGGCCGACGAGTCCGCGATCCTGCGCAACCACACCCAGGGCGCGCTCGACCTGGTGCGCGACAACCTGCCGGCGGCGGCCGGCGAACACTATCCGCTCGACGGCGACACGCTGCTGTGCAAGGACAGCTACCGCGCCGCGCTGCGCGCCGCCGGCGCCGCCGTGGCCGCCACCGACGCGGTCATCGCCGGCACCATCGACAACGCCTTCTGCGCCGTGCGCCCGCCCGGCCACCACGCGCTGCCGGCCGAGCCGATGGGCTTCTGCCTGTTCAACAACGTCGCCATCGCGGCGCGCCACGCCCTCGCGGTGCACGGCCTGGAGCGGGTCGCCATCATCGACTTCGACGTCCATCATGGCAATGGCACCGCGGAATCCTTCCGCGACGAGCCGCGCGTGCTGATGGCCAGCTTCTTCCGCCACCCGTTCTATCCGTACAGCGAGCCGGAACCGGTCACCGCCACCAGCGTCAACGTGCCGGTGCCTGCCTACAGCGGCGGCGACGTCGTGCGCCGCCTGGTCGAGGACCAGTGGCTGCCCGCGCTGCACGCCTTCCGTCCGCAGATGGTGTTCATCTCGGCCGGCTTCGACGCCCACAAGGAAGACGACATGGGCGGCATGGCGCTGGTCGAGGCCGACTACGTGTGGATGACGCACAAGATAATCGAGATCGCCAGGCTGTACGCGCAGGGCCGCATCGTCAGCGTGCTGGAAGGCGGCTACGCGCTGTCGGCGCTGGGCCGCAGCGTCGTCGCGCACGTGAAGGCGCTGGCCGAACTCGACTGACGCGACGCCAACCCGGTTCACGCCACCCGAACCGCCGCGTTCCGCCGCTGTCCAACCCGACAGCAGGAACGACAACCAGGCGGAGGGGACATGCGAATACTGCGCACCATCGTTGCGCTGTGGCTGGCGCTGCTGGTGCTGCTGGCGCTACCGGCAGCGGCCACCAACGACACGCTGTGGATCAACGGCCGCACCGGCGGCGGCATCGTCGGCAACTACGACAGCTTCAACTACTGGGGGCCGGCCTCAACCCCGGCCGGCATCAACAAGAAGTCCGCCAACTGGAACGGGCGCAGTAGCACCGCGCGCGCCATGTACAACCACAACGCCACGCGCGGCATCTGGTTTTACATGTACGCCGGCGCGCGCGGCACGCTGTATTCAAGCATCCTGCCGGGCCAGGACGACGAGGTCGAGGCCTACCACGGCGCCGGCGGCGTCTCCGGCAATTCCGGCCACTCCCTGTGCAATCCGGGCGACTGGTTCTGCGACGACCTCACGCTGGGCACGGCGCAGAACCAGGGCGGCAGCACCAAGTGGGCGTTCCACTCGGTCGCCTTCCGCGACGACGGCGAAGACGACAACCACTACACGGGCGGCGACTGGGGCGGCATCGTCTCGGTGCTGCGCGCCGCGGTGGTCGACAGCGCGCGCTGAACGTGCGCGCCCGCCCATCCTCGCGCTTGCGGCGGGCGCTGCCGGTGCTGGCCGCCGTGCTGGCGACGTTCGTCCTGCTGGGGCTGGCGCTGCGGAATGAACCCGGCCCGCCCGCGCCTCTGTCCGCCGCCGTGCCAGCCCCTGCGCCGACGCCGGCACCGCCGACCGGGCCGCCGCCCGCCGGCCCGGCGCAACGGCAGGCGTGCCGCCGGCTGGAGGAAAACCTGCGCGAGGCCGAGCGCACCTACTGCAGCTACCGCGCCGCCAGCCGCTACCCGCCCGATGCGCGTCCGATGGCCGAGAACGCCGACCAGTCGCGTCCCAACGATCCGGTGACGTCGACCGGCGCCATGCGCCTGGACCGGCCAGGTGCGCGAGGCGCTGGATGGAGGAACATTGAACTTCTACCTGGGGCTGGACGTGCGCCGGGCCGGACGCTACGTGGTGAACGGCCGCGTCGACGATGCGCAGGGGGGCGTTCGCCCTGCTTACCTTCAACGAGGTGCTGGCCGCCGGCCCGGCCGAGGTCAGGCTGGCCCTGTTCGGCAAGCTGGTGCGCGATGGCCGGCCGGCGCTGCCGCTGGTCCTGCGCGACGTCGACGGCTACCTGCTCAAGGACGAGGGCGATCCCGACCGCGCCATGCTGCCGCGCCTGCAGGGACTGGTCGCGGCCAGCGCCCGGCGCGATGCGGGCGGATTTTCCGCCGCCGAGTGGCAGAGCGAGGAAAGGAGCCGCTATCTCGCCGAATTCGCCAGGGACGCGGCGCGGGCGCGCGCCGGGCTGGCGGCCCTCGACCCGGCCGCGCCGCTGCCGCCGGGCGGGTGCGCCGTGCCGTGACGCGCCGTGAAAAGCCGTGTCCGTACGCCGCAGCGGCGTAAAATAGCGGATTGAACGCAGAATTTAGAGATCAAGCATGTCGATACAATGGTTCCCGGGCCACATGGCCGCTGCCCGCAAGCAGGCTGCGGAACAGATGGAAAACACCGATGTGGTCATCGAGGTACTGGATGCGCGCCTGCCGCAGGCGAGCAGCAACCCGATGGTCGAGGAGTTGCGCAAGTTCCGCAACAAGCCCTGCCTGAAGGTCTTGAACAAGACCGACCTGGCCGACCCCGCCGCCACCGCCGCCTGGGCCGCCTGGTACGATGCCCAGGAGGGCGTCACCGCCTACCCGATGACGACCAAGAAGCCGTCCGACGTGGCGCAGATCCCCGAGCTGTGCAAGGCGCTGGCGCCGCACCGCGGCGTGCCGACCAAGCCGCTGCGCATCATGATCATGGGCATTCCGA
>DAMAFT010000682.1:0-2873 GCA_031995805.1 Massilia sp. | reverse complement strand
CCTTCAATGTATGAATGGATGCTGCTGTGTTGAACACCTTGGTGCTGCCTCGTGCATCGAACTGGTGTTCTGCCGTTCGTTGCATGTCCTGTTTGCGTTTCGATGTGCTCGCGCTGGTCGAACGCGTGGACGGGGGACCCGTCCACCCTACATTACTCTGCGTGCGCCACTTCCTTGTGACCCGTGCCCAACGCTTCCTGCTGCTTGCGGTAGCGGATCGACGACCACACCGAGGCGCCGATGAAGGCTACACCAGCCAGGCCGGTGACGAGTTCCGGTACGTGGAACTTCATGCTTGCCAGCATGATCAGCGCCAGGATGCCGATCGCATAGTGCGCGCCGTGTTCCAGGTAGACGAACTGGTCGAGCGTGCCTTTTTCCACCAGGTACACCGTCAGCGAACGCACGAACATCGCACCGATCGCCAGGCCCAGCATGATGATCACGACGTCGTTGGTGATCGCGAAGGCGCCGATCACGCCGTCGAAGCTGAACGATGCATCCAGGACCTCCAGGTACAGGAAACCGCCGATGCCGCCACGCTTGACCATCTCGCCGACCTCGCCGCCACCCTCTTCCGACTTCTCGAGCAGGTTCGACAGCACGTCCACGCCGACGTACACCAGGATGCCCCACAGCCCCGAGATCAGCACGACCATCTTCTGCGCTTCCGGCACCAGGCTCAGGGCCGCCATCAGGGCGCCGATCGCGATCATCACGGCGATCGAGGACACCTTGCCGAGCGAACCCAGCTTTTCTTCGAAGTTGCCCAGCCAGTGATGTTCCTTCTCGTCGTCGAACAGGAAGTTCAGGAATACCAGCAGCAGGAACATGCCGCCGAACGCCGCCACTTCCGCATGGTGGTTGGTCAGGTGCTGGGAATACGCCTTCGGGTTTTCCAGCGCCAGCTTCCACACGTCCGCCAGGCCCAGGTCCGCCGCCACCGCGACGATCACCAGCGGGAACAGCAAGCGCATGCCGAACACGGCGATGATGATGCCGACGCCCAGGAACAGCTTTTTCCAGAACTCGTCCCAGTCCTTCAGCACGGACGCATTGACGACCGCGTTATCGAACGACAGCGACACTTCCATGACGGCCAGGATCGCCGCGATACCGATCGCGGTGACCATGCCGGACAAGCCGCCGTGCTCGTAGCCCCACCAGCCCGAGCCGGCCAGGCACAGGGCGGTAATGATGAATGACCACCTGAAATACTTCATGTTTTCGTCACCCCGTATCGAATGTGTTGTTGATGAAGTGCAGTGTAGAACTATGCAATAAATCAAAAAAGCGAAGATAATATGAGAATTACTTCGAAAAAACCTAAGGATCGGGGGCGCCATGAAAAACGACATCAACTTCCGCCACCTGTACTATTTCTGGGTCGTGGCCAAGGAAGGCGGCATCACGCGCGCCGCCGAGCGCCTGCACCTGGCGGTGCAGACCATCAGTTCCCAGCTGACCCTGCTGGAACAATCGCTGGGCAAGACGCTGTTCAACCAGCAGGGCCGGCGCCTGGTGCTGACGGAGGCCGGGCGCACGGCGCTCAGCTATGCCGACCAGATCTTCCTGCTGGGCGAGCAGATGCAGGACGCGCTGAACGAGGCCGACAGCGGACGCATCCGCCTGACGGTGGGCATTTCCGATTCGCTGCCCAAGCTGTCGGCCTACCGCATGCTGGAACCGGCGATGCGCATCGCCGACCGCAAGGTGCACGTGGTCTGCTACGAAGACCAGTTCGAGGCCCTGCTGGCCGACCTGGCGCTGCACAAGCTGGACGTCGTGCTGACCGACCGCGAGGTGCCGTCCGGCAGCGCGATCCGCGTGTTCAGCCACCGCCTGTTCGACAGCGAGATGGTGGTGATGGGCGCGCCGAGCCTGGTGGAGCGCTACCGCGACGGCTTTCCCGGCAACCTGGGCGGCGCCCCGTTCCTGCTCCCGGCGCGCAACAACGCGCTGCGCGGCAAGATCGACGAATGGTTCCTGCAGCACCACGCGCACCCGGACGTGGTGGGCGAGTTCGAGGACAACGCCCTGCTGAACACCTTCGGCCGGCGCGGCCTGGGCCTGTTCTTCGCCCCGGCCGCGCTGGAACAGGAAGTGGCCGAGCAGTTCGGCGCCGGCCGCGTGGGCCGGGTGGAGGGCGTGCGCGAGCAGTTCTTCGCGATCTCGAACGACCGCAAGATCAAGCACCCGGCCGTCGAGGCGATCCTGGACGCCGCACAAAAAGCCGTGCGCGCGGCGGCTTGAACGGTACAATGGCATCCAGGCTTTGCCTCTTTATTAACCACCGGGGCTTCGACAACCTAAAGCGGAGTCCCTGACCACCCGTTATGCAAAACGTCTTGTTCGTCGTTCTGGCCCTGTTCCTGGTGGCATTGAACGGCTTCTTCGTGGCGGCCGAATTCGGCATCGTCACGCTGCGCAAAACCCGCGTGCGCGCGATCGCGAAAACCGGCGGCCTGCGCGGCCGCATCCTGTACAAGGTCCACAGCCAGCTGGACGCCTACCTGTCCGCCTGCCAGCTCGGCATCACGCTGGCCTCGCTGGGCCTGGGCTGGGTCGGCGAGCCGGCTTTCGCCAGCCTGCTCGAACCGGTGTTCGCGCTGGTCGGCGTGACCAGCGAAAAGCTCATCCACGGCATCTCCTTCGTGGTCGCCTTCAGCGTGATCTCCTTCCTGCACATCGTCGTGGGCGAGCTGGCGCCGAAGTCGCTGGCGATCCGCGTGCCGGAAGCCGTCGGCCTGTGGAGCGCCGTGCCGCTGTACGGCTTCTACTGGGCGATGTACCCGGCGATCTGGCTGCTCAACGGCAGCGCCAACCTGGTGCTGCGCATCGCCGGCCTGTCCGGCGTGGGCGGGCACGAGACG
>DAMAFT010000681.1:0-2876 GCA_031995805.1 Massilia sp. | reverse complement strand
ACCGGCCTGTCACGCCGGGGGTCGCGGGTTCGAGCCCCGTCCGCTCCGCCAGAATCAAGTCAAGGAGTATCGCCCCAGCGGGCGATACGGGCTGGGCTCGAAGGGTTCCGCTTGCAAGCGGAACCGCGGCCTGCGGGACGTAGGCGAGCCCCGTCCGCTCCGCCAAGATACTGAGAAAGAGGCGAACGAAAGTTCGCCTTTTTTTTTAAGTTTTTCGATAACGCATTTTCAACCTTGAATGGCTGACCATGTTTGAATTCATCCGCAAGCACCAGCGCCTCATGCAACTCCTGTTGCTGCTGCTGATCCTGCCATCCTTCGTCCTCGTGGGCGTGAGCAGCTACCAGGAACGCGGCGCCGACAACGGCGTGGCCACCGTGGACGGGAAAAAGATCACCCAGCAGGAGTGGGAAGAGGCGCAGCGCCGCCAGATCGACCAGGCCCGCCAGATGATGGGCGCCCAGTTCGACCAGAAGCTGTTCGACACGCCGGAATCGAAGCAGGCGATCCTCGACCAGCTGGTGGCCGAGCGCGCCGTCAACGCCGAAGTCGCACGCAGCCACCTGACCGTGAACGACGCCGCGATCCAGAAGGCGATCATGGACATCCAGGCCTTCCGCAAGGCCGACGGTAGCTTCGACATGGACCAGTACAAGGCCGCCCTGGCCGCGCAAGGCATGACGCCGCAGATGTTCGACGCGCGCATGCGCCACGACATGGCCGTGCAGCAGCTGGCCGGCTCGATCAGCCAGACCGCGTTCGCGCCGCGCACCGTCTCGAACCGCCTGTCGGACATCAACGACCAGGAACGCGAAGTGCAGGAGATCGTGTTCCCGATCGCTGCCTACGCGGCCCAGGTCAAGGTCACCGACGACATGGTCAAGGCCTACTACGAAAAGAACGCCGCGCGCTTCCAGGTGCCGGAAAGCGTCAAGGCCGAATACGTCGTGTTCGACGCGGCCGCCGTCGAGAAGCAGGTCGCCGTGAGCGATGCCGAAGCGGCCGACGCCTACAACAAGAACAAGGCGCGCTTCACCACGCCGGAAAAGCGCAGCGCCAGCCACATCCTGTTCAACGTGGCGCGCGACGCCAAGCCGGCCGACGACGCGGCCGCCAAGGCCAAGGCGGAAGCCGCGCTGGCCGAGGTGCGCAAGACCCCGGGCGACTTCGCGAAGATCGCCAAGGCGCAGTCGCAGGACCCCGGCTCGGCCGAGCTGGGCGGCGACCTGGGCGTGGTGGAAAAGGGCGTGTTCGTGAAGCCCGTCGAAGATGCGATCTATGCGCTGAAGGAAGGCGAGACCAGCAACCTGGTGCGCTCCGAATTCGGCTACCACATCATCAAGGTCACCAAGATCGTCCCGTCGACCCAGAAGTCGCTGGACGAGGCCAAGCCGGAAATCGTGGCCGAGCTGAAGAAGACCAAGCTGTCGGCCAAGTATTCGGAGCTGGCCGAGACCTTCTCGAACACCGTGTACGAGCAGGCCGACAGCCTCAAGCCCGTGGCCGACAAGCTGGGCCTGCAGGTGCAGGTGGCCGACGGCCTGACCCGCACGCCGAATCCGGCGCTGGGCGCCTCGCCGGTCAATAACGACAAGTTCCTGAAGGCGATCTTCTCGAGCGACGCGATCAAGAACAAGCGCAACACGGAAGCCGTCGAGGTCGCGCCGAGCACCCTGGTGGCCGGCCGCGTGGTCGAGTTCAAGCCGGCGGCCAAGCGTCCGCTGGCCGAGGTCGACGCGCAGATCCGCCAGGCCGTCGCGCAGGAAGAAGCGCTGCGCCTGGCCAAGCAGGCCGGCGAGGCCAAGCTGGCCGCGGCCAAAGGCGGCGACGTCGCCGGCTTCGGCGAGGCCAAGGTCGTGTCGCGCACCAAGCAGCCGCCGTTCAACGAGACCGCCGCGCTGGCCGTCCTGAAGGCCGACACCAGCAAGCTGCCGGCCTACGTCGGCGTCGAGGTGCCGGGCCAGGGTTACGGCGTGTACCGCATCGCCAAGGTGAGCCAGCCGGCCCAGCCGGACCAGGCGCGCCGCAAGCAGGAAGCCGAGCAGATCGGCCGCGCCGTCGGCGGCGCCGAGACCTACGGCTACATCGAGGCGCTGAAGCAGAAGGCCAAGGCCAAGGTGACCGCCAGGGCGGCCGACCTCGGTAATCGCGCCGAATAAGCGCGCCGAATAATCCGCACCCGGCAAACGAAAAACCCGGCCGCGCAAGCGGACCGGGTTTTTTTTCGTTACCGGCGGCTTCGACCGGCATCGCAGGGTGCGCTCCCCGGGCGCACCCTACGCGCGATCACCCGCGATGCAGTTGCCGCGCCGCCGCCATGAAATCCGCCGGCGCGATCCCGCCCAGTTCCAGCGCCTGCGCCTGCGGGTACTGCGTGAAATTGCGGTCGATCGATTTCAGGTAGGCCGGGTCGTAGTGCTCCACCAGCAGCTGGTCGACGAGCTCCGCCATCCGTCCCGCATCCGCCAGTGCGTGCCAGGCGTCGATGCGGGCGCGCCCGTGCAGCTGCACCAGGTGTTCCAGCTGGCCGTTCAGCGCCGCCGGATCGCGCACGAAGTGCTGGTAATCCTCGACCAGCAGCGCCACGCGCCGGTCCTGCGCCAGTTGCAGCGCGATGCAGGGGGATGCGCGCATGCGTTCCATCAGCGCGCCCGGCACCCGCAGGTTGCCGACCTTCTTGCTTTCCGATTCGACGAACACCGGCCGCGCCGGATCGAAGCGGCGCAGGCGGTCCCATACGGCCGTCTCGAAGGCCTTCTGCGCGGGCTGCGCTTCACCCGGCAGGTGGCCCAGCACGGAGCCGCGGTGCGCGGCCAGGCGTTCCAGGTCGAGCACCTGGGCGCCGATGGACTCGAGGGTCTCCAGCAGCCGGCTCT
>DAMAFT010000680.1:0-2887 GCA_031995805.1 Massilia sp. | reverse complement strand
CACCATAAACACCTCGAGAGGCACCCCATGATGGAAAAAATCCCGACCCAGACCGGCGCACGCGACCAACTGCTGTCCGACCTGAAAACCGTCATCCACGACGCCGAGTCGTGGCTGCGCCACAGCGGCCAGATGACCGGCGAGGAATTCAAGGCGGCCAAGGCCAAGTTCGAACGCACCCTGGTCCAGGCCAAGGAAGACATCATCCGCCTGGAAGAAGCCGTCGTCGAAAAGACCAAGGTCGCGGCCAAGGCCACCGACGAATACGTCAAGGAAAACCCGTGGAAGGCCGTCGGCCTGGGCACCGCCATCGGTGTCGTGATCGGCATGCTGATCGCCCGTAAATAATGGCCATCCTCGCGGCCGCGGGCCGCGCGGCGTCGACCCTGGCCGCCATGGCGGCCACGCGGCTCGAACTGGCCGCGGTCGAGTTCCAGGAAGACGCGCGCCGCCTGCTGGGCCACGTCGTGCTGTCGCTGCTGGCCGCGTTCCTGCTGGCGGCCGCCTTCATGCTGGGCGCGTTCTTCGTGATCCTGCTGTTCTGGGACACGTATCCGCTGCAGGCCACGGCCGGCATGGCGATCCTGTTCGCGCTGGTCGCCGCGCTCATCCTGCTGAAGGTGCGCGCCGCGCTGAACGCCCAGCCGCCGCTGCTGGGCGCCACCGTGGCCGAACTGCGCAAGGACGTCGACTATGTACGCCAGGCGGCCGCGATCCGCGCCGCCGAGGCCAACGCGGGAGTCCCCCATGAATAAGCCTTCGCTCGCGCAGCGCCGCGCGCAACTGGTCGCCCAGTGCGCCGAACAGCGCGCCGGCCTGGCCGACGCCCTGCTGGCGCTGCGGCCGTCGAACGCGCTCGGCCACCCGGTGGCCGGCTTCGTGGTCGGCAACAAGAAACTGGTGCTGGGCAGCGCGGCGACCGCCCTGGGGCTGGCGCTGTTCAAGCGCAAGCGGCTGGCCAAGCTGGCCGGCGTGCTGATGTCCGGCGTGGGCATGGCGCGCAACGTGCTGGGCGTGGTCAGGCAGTTCAGGCGCTGAACACGTCGTTCCCGCGCAGGCGGGAACCCATGCCGCCGGCAGCACGGCGATCACATTCCCTTGCCCGACTCCTCGCCCAGCGCGCGCCCGCGCGCCGCAGCCGCCTTCATGGCCGCCACGATCGCTTCCTTCACGCCCGCCGCCTCCATGCTGGTGATGGCCGCATGCGTGGTTCCGCCCTTCGACGTCACGCGCTGGCGCAGCACCTCGACCGGCTCGCCGGATTGCGCCGCCAGTTGCGCCGCGCCGGTGAAGGTGGCCAGGGACAGCGCCTTGCCCTGTTCGGCCGACAGGCCCATCTCGAGCGCCGCCTGCTGCATCGCCTCGAGGAAGTAGAACACATACGCCGGGCCGCTGCCCGAGACGGCCGTCACCGGGTCGATCAGGCTTTCCTCGTCCAGCCATACCGTCTGGCCGACGGCGCGCATGATGCTGTCGGCGGCTTCCTTCTGCGCGTGGCTCACGCCCGCCAGCGCCACCATGCCGGTGATGCCCTGCCCGACCAGCGCCGGCGTGTTCGGCATCGTGCGCACGATGGCGCCGTAGCCGCCCAGCCAGCGCGACAGGTCGGCGCCGCGGATGCCGGCGGCGATCGACAGCAGCAGCGGGCCGCCCTGCAATTGCGATTGCAGGTGCAGGGCCACGTCGCGCATCTGCTGCGGCTTCACGGCCAGCACGATCACGTCGCTGGCGGCGACGGCCGCGCCGATGCCGGGCGCCGTCGTCACGCCATGCGCGTCATGCAGGCGCTGCAGCGCGTCCGCGTTCGGGTCGACCACGTGGATGTCCGCGCCCGGCGCCACCTTGCCGGCCAGGCCGGCGATGAGGGCGGACGCCATGTTGCCGCCGCCGATGAAACTGATCTTCATGGGAATCCCTGCCTTGTGATTATTCGTAATGGCGTGCGCCGAAGATGGCGCTGCCGACGCGCACGATGGTCGCGCCTTCCATGACCGCCGCGCCCATGTCGGCCGACATGCCCATCGACAGCGTGTCGATGGCGATGCCGGCTTGCGAGAGGTCCTGCGCCAGCGCGCGCAGCCGGGCGAACGGCGCGCGCTGCAGTGCCGGGTCGGCCTGCGCTTCCGGGATCGCCATCAGGCCGCGCAGGCGCAGGTTCGGCAGCGCCGCCACGGCCTGCGCCAGCGCGGGCAGTTCGTCCGGATGCACGCCGCTCTTGCTGGCTTCGGCGCTGATGTTCACCTGCAGGCAGACATTCAGGATGCCGCGCTCCGGCGGGCGCTGCTCGGACAGGCGCTGGGCGACCTTCAGGCGGCCGACCGTGTGTACCCAGTCGAAGTGCGCCGCGATCGGACGCGTCTTGTTGCTCTGGATCGGGCCGATGAAATGCCATTCCAGTTCCAGCCCGGGTCGCGCTTTCGCCACAGCGGCGATCTTGTCGACGCCTTCCTGCAGGTAGTTCTCGCCGAAGGCGCGCTGGCCGGTGGCGGCCGCCTCGAGCACGGCTTCCGCTGGGAAGGTCTTCGATACGGCCAGCAATTGCACCGCCGAACGCGGCCGTCCGGCGGCCTGGCAGGCGGCCTCGATTGTCGCTTCGACAGCTTGCAAGTTCACGGCGATTGTGGACATAATGGTTTTCTGTAGGAAATATTTTTCGGTTACACGCAACCTGGCGGGACCAGCCTGCCAAGGGCACAAGGATTATAGATGGACATCTCGGAACTGCTGGCCTTCTCCGTTAAAAACAAGGCATCGGACCTGCACCTGTCGGCCGGCCTGCCGCCGATGATCCGCGTGCATGGGGACGTGCGCCGCATCAACCTGCCGCCGCTGGAGCACAAGGACGTGCACGGCATGATCTATGACATCATGAACGACGGCCAGCGCA
>DAMAFT010000679.1:0-2900 GCA_031995805.1 Massilia sp. | reverse complement strand
ACCCGTGACCCGCTACAGCCGGCCGATGCGCATGTTCAGCGGCCAGCGCAGCGTGCGCGTCGTGTCCGGATCGCCCCAGGCGTCCGACACGTCATCGGCGAACGCGGTCAGGAGCGCCGCGTGGCCGGCCTCGCGCGCGCTGCGTACGGCGGACCAGGTCGTGAGGTAGCCGAGGAACTGGGGCAGCGACCAGTCGCAGCGGATTTCCAGCACCGGCGGCACGATTGGCGCGAACGGGAAGTCGATGGTGGCGTAGCCGGTGTCGACGAGCCGCCGCTGCGGCGGCCAGTAAGGGCCGATCTCGTCGCGGTAGAAAGCCTGGAAGCGGGCATCGAGCGCAGCGTCCATCTGCAGCACGCCGTAGCTGACCAGCGCCAGCACGGCGCCGGGCCGGCCGATGCGCCGCACCTCGCGGTAGAAGGCCGGCAGGTCGAACCAGTGCGCGGCCTGCGCCGCGGTCACGAGATCCGCGTTGCCGGCCGCGACGGGCATGTGTTCCGCGGGGGCGCAGCGGTAGTCGATGCGCGGATCCGGCGCCGCGTTCGCGATCTGGTCGGCGCTCGGGTCGACGCCGACCACGCGCTCGAAGCAGGGCGCCAGCAGCTGGGTGAGCTGGCCGTTGCCGCAGCCGGCATCGACGGCCAGGGCCCGGGCCGGCGCCGCCGCCGCGAGGAAGGCGGCGAGTTCGGGCGGATACTCGGGGCGGAAGCGGGCATAGGCGCTGCCGCCCTGGTCGAACCAGTTGCGGACGGCGTCGGGGGAAGCGGTGGGGGAAGTCGGCATGGTGGTCATCCTCGCAATCGTCGCCGTCATGATACCCGCCGCCGGCCCGGCGCGTCAGGTGCGCGCCCTGACGATGCCGCGGTAGATCAGGAACGTGGCCAGCAGGCTGATCGCGCCGGCGCCCGCCATCCAGTACCCCGGGGCCGCCTTGTCGCCGGTGGTCTCGATCAGCCAGGTCGACAGCAGCGGGGTCATGCCGCCGAACAGCGCGGTCGCCAGGCTGTAGGCCAGCGAGAAGCCGGTGGTGCGGATCTGCACCGGGATGATCTCGGTGAGCGCCACGATGGTCGCGCCGTTGTAGCTGCCGTACAGGAAGGACAGCCACAGTTCGATCATGACCATGTTGCCGAAGCTCGGGTTGGCGATCAGCCAGGATAGCGCCGGGTAGGCCGTGATGGCCGTCAGCGCCGCGCACGTGGCCATCACGGGCCAGCGGCCGATGCGGTCCGACACGGCGCCCATCACGGGCAGCCAGATGAAGTTCGACACGCCGACGCACAAGGTCACGAGCAGGCTTTCCTCGGTGCTGAGCTTCAGGACGCTCTTGCCGAAGGTCGGGGTGTACACGGTGATCAGGTAGAACGCGACCGTCGTGAGCACGACCAGCATGGTGCCGACGATGACCAGCAACCAGTTCGCGCCGATCGTGCGCATCATCTGGCCGAAGGTGGGGCGCGTCTTCTGCGCCAGGTAGGCTTCGGTTTCCTGCAGCGACTTGCGGATGTAGAACACGATCGGGATGATCGAGCAGCCGATGAAGAACGGGATGCGCCAGCCCCAGTCGGCGATGACGTCCTTCGGCATGGCCTGGTTCAGGCCGTAGCCCAGCGCGGCCGAGCAGATCACGGCCAGTTGCTGGCTGGCCGACTGCCAGCTGACGTAGAACCCCTTGTTGCCGGGCGTGGCCATCTCCGACAGGTAGACCGAGACGCCGCCCAGCTCCACGCCGGCCGAGAATCCCTGCAGCAGGCGGCCGACCAGCACGAGCAGCGGGGCGAGCATGCCGATGGTGGCGTAGCCGGGCACGAAGGCGATCAGCGCCGTGCCGGACGCCATGATCGCCAGCGTCAGCACGAGGCCCTTGCGCCGGCCGATGCGGTCGATGTAGCTGCCCAGGAAGATCGCGCCCAGCGGACGCATGAAGAAGCCGGCGCCGAACGTCGCGAACGTCATCATCAGCGCGGCGTACTCGCTGGTGGCGGGGAAGAACGCGGCGGCGATGTGGCTGGCGTAGAACCCGAACAGGAAGAAGTCGTACATCTCGATGAAGTTACCGCTCGTCACGCGGACGACGGTCGCCAGCTTCGATTGCGGGCGCGCCGGCTGGGCGGCGCCGTGCGCGGCCGGCGCGGCGTGGCCGGCCCCGGTAGTGGATTGGATGGACATGGTGGCCTCTCGAAAAAATGGGCGCCGGCGCGGGGCCGGCGCAAGGGAGTCGTTCAGTGCGCGGCGTGCATGGGCGCGACCGGCTCGAGCCCGGTCGCCGCGATGGCGTGCGCATTGGCCGGCGCGGCCAGGAAGCGCAGCAGCGCGCGCGCCTCGCCCGGATGGCGGCTGCCGCGCACGACGGCGCCGGAGAACTCGGTCTTCAACTGCACTTCCTGCGGCAGCAGGCCGACGATGTCGATGCCCTTGACCGGCTGCAGTTCGCTGCGCTGCTGGCAGCCGAAGTCGGCGTCGCCGTGGGCGACGATCTCGCCCACCGGCGTGGCCGGGATCTGGGCGGCCCGGCCTTCCATCTGCTGGCGGATGCCCAGCTTGTCCATCAGCTCGCGCTTGATGTACTCCCCGCTGGCGCTGTCCGAATAGGCGACGTGCCGCGCCTGCAGGAAGGCCTGGCGCAGGCCGTCGACGGTGCCGATGTCCGGCCTGGCGGCGCCGTGGCGGACGGCGCAGGCGATCGGCGAATTCGCCAGCACGACCTTGCTGCCCGGTTCCAGCTTGCCCTCGGCCATCAACTTGTCGAGCGCGTCGCCGACCATGATGACGACGTCGATCGGTTCGCCGCGCGCCAGGCGCGCGGGAATCGCGTTCTTCGTCGCGCCCATCGACGGGCCCCATTCGGACACCAGGTGGTCGCCGCTGGCTGTCTCGTAAGGGGCGGACAAGTCCTTGTA
>DAMAFT010000678.1:0-2901 GCA_031995805.1 Massilia sp. | reverse complement strand
CAGGCGCATCGCGCCGGCCATGCGCGCGCTGCCCTTGACGGTGTGCAGGGCGCGCAGCAGGCCATGGGCCGCGCCGGCGTCGCCCGGCTCCTGCTGCCACTGGCGCAGGCCGTTGCCGATCTGCGGCAGCAGGTCGGCCGCTTCCTCCATGAAGACCGGCAGCAGGTCCGGATCCAGCTCGTCGACGAACACCGGCTCGGTGGCCAGTACCGGTTCGGACTCCGGCTCGGGTTCGGCTCCCAGTTCGGGTTCCGGCGCCGGCTCGGGTTCCGGCTCCGGCTCGGGCTCCGGCTCGGCAGCGGGCAGCACCTGCTTCAGCACCGGCGCGTCGAAATAGGCGTCGAACAGGTCGTCGACCTCGCTCACGGCGGGGTCGGGCGCGCGTTCCGGGGCCGGGCGCGGCGCCGGTTCGGTGGCGGCCGGCAGCGGCGCCGTGCCGCCCAGCGGCGGATCGGCCAGGATGCTTTCGTAGGCGGCGGCGAACAGCGCATCGAGGCGCTGCGCCAGTTCCGGCTCGGCGCCGTCGAGCACGGCGTCGGCGCGGCGCCGTCCCAGCGCGTCGCGCAGCGCGCCCAGGCGCGCCAGCAGTTCCGGCTGGGCCGGCGCCGGCTCGCCCAGGGCGAACACCTGCAGCATGATGCGCACGCGCTCGAGCGCCTCGTCGAGCAGCGCGAGTTCGCCGTCCGCGAGCGGCGGCGCGGCCACCTGCAGCGTCTCTTCCAGCGCGACCGCGATCTCCTGCAGCGCGTGGAAGCCGACCGTGGCCGACGTCCCGCCCAGCGTGTGCGCCGCCGCCAGCGCCTGCGGCGTGGCCGCGCGTCCGGGTTCGGCGCGCCAGGCGGCGAAGTCCTCGCCCAGCACGCGCACCAGTTCCGCCGTCTCGTCGACGTAGATGCCGTACAGCGGCAGCG
Organism: Massilia sp.; assembly: GCA_031995805.1. Lineage (GTDB taxonomy): Bacteria > Pseudomonadota > Gammaproteobacteria > Burkholderiales > Burkholderiaceae_D > Telluria. The sequence continues at coordinate 1,990 of DAMAFT010000678.1, read as the reverse complement.
GGATCTCGAGCTCGCCGATGCGCTTGACCTTGTCCCCGCCCACCGGGAACGGGAAGATATTGTCCGGCGGCGCGGCCTCGGCGGGTTCCGGCGCGGGTTCCGGCGATTTTTCCGGTTCCGGTTCCGGCTCCGGCTCCGCCGGCGGCGCATACGCCCCGCCCTCGCGCACCCGCTCGGCCGCCGCGACCAGCGCATCGCCGGCGCCGTCACCGGCGCGCTGCGGCCGGCCGCCGGCGGCCAGTTCCTCGACCCAGGCCGCCAGCGCGGCGTGGGCGCCGGCCAGCATGGCCAGCAGGTCCGGCGTGGCGGCGCGCGCCTCGGCCAGCCACAGGTTCATGGTCTTCTCGACCGCGGCGGCGGCGCCGGCGAAGTCTTCCAGCCCCACCATGCGGCTGCTGCCCTTGAGCGTGTGGAAGGCGCGGCGCAGGCGCGTCAGCACGTCCTGGTCGGCGCGGCGTTCGTGCGCCTCCGGCAGCAGGGCGTTCACCGTCTCCAGCACCTCGCGCGCCTCGCCGGTGAAGATCTCCAGCAGTTCGGCCTCGACCGCATCGCCGTCGGGGGCCGCGGCCGATTCCGACGGCGGCTGCGGCGGCGCGTCAGGCAGCGCGCGCGGCATGGCCGCCCCCGGTTGCGCCTCGGGCGGCCGTTCGCGGAACAGGCGCGCATCGGCATCGAAGCCGAAGCGGCGCCGCGCCCCGTCGACGTTCTGGGCCAGCGCGTCGACGAAGAAGCCGAGCGCGCCGATGTTCCGCGCCACGTTGTCCAGCACGGCCGCGCGCGCGGCGTCGGCCGTCGTCCCGGCAGCCAGGCCCCCCAGCGCGGCGCGCACGTGGCCGACGGCGTGGCCGGCCTCGTCCTGGTCGAGGATGGCGAGCGCGCCCTGCAACTGGTGCAGCAGCGGATCGGCCTGGGCCAGGGAGGCGGCGCGGGCCGGATCGGCGTGGTATTCCTCGACCAGCTTCTCGACCTGGCGCAGGCCGGCGCGCAACTCTCCCGCCAGCACGGCCACGGTATGGCCCGGCAGCCCGTGCGCCAGTTCGCCCTGCCAGTGCGGGGCGTCCGGCGGCGCCTCGCCCTGGGCCAGCGCCAGCAGGCGCTGGCCGACCCGTTCCGCGTGCTGGCCGAAGTCCTCGGGCAGCTGGCGCACCTGGTCCAGGCCGTGCTCGACGAACAGCATCGCCTCCGCCATCTCGAGGCTGAATTGCGGATTGCGTCCGCCCGCCATGGCGCGGTTAGCGGCGTCGCCCAGCTCGCGCAGCAGGTGCGCCAGTGCCGGCGCGCCCAGCTTTTCGCTGGCGCCGGCGAGCCGCGCCAGCGCCGCGTCGAAGTCGCCCTCGGCGCGCTCGCCGCCGCTACCTTCGGCGCCGTCGGTGGCGATGCGGTCCCAGCCCTGCTTGGTCTCGGCCAGCGCCGCGCGCGCATCCTGCAGCGCGCCCGGGTCGACGCGGCCGTAGCGGCGTTCGAGATAGTCGGCCGGCACCTGGCCCTCCAGGCGCCACGCGGCGCGCAGCAGGCGCGCGTCCGCCGTCGTCACGGGCGCGGGCGCGGCGGCGACGAAGAACAGGGCGTCGCGCAGTAGCGCTCCAGGCATTTCGCCGTGGCCCTGCGCCAGGCGGCGCAGTTGCAGGTTGACCTGGCCGAACAGCTGCTTCAGGTAGATGTCGGCGGCCAGTTGCCCCTGCGCAGCCAGCTCGGCCACGGCCGGCAGCGCCAGCCAGGAAACATAGGCGACGGCATCGGACTGGCCCTGCGCGATCGGCGCCAGCGCCGCGTGCAGGTCCTGCGCATGGGCGCGCCGCGCCGCCTCGTCCGGGCTGCGCAGGAAAGGCAGCAGCGCCTTCTCGAAACGCGCGCGGCAGGCGGCCAGGTCGGGCGCGGGGCCGGCCGGGGCCGGCGGCAGGGCGGCCGTGTCGAGTTCCGGCGCCAGCAACGCGCCCGGGTGCACGCGCTCGGCCTGCACCAGCTCCTGCAGCGCGCGGTAGTAGGGGAA
>DAMAFT010000677.1:0-2902 GCA_031995805.1 Massilia sp. | reverse complement strand
CGCCTGCGTGTAGTTGGTGGTGTTGAACGGGGTGCTCATGATGTCGACGTTGCCCAGCAGGCCCAGGCGTCCGCCGCGCGCCACCTGGCCGCCCGCGTAGGCCGAGGGCAGGCCCTGGGCCGAGGCGTCGGCGGACGCGGTCACGACCACGGTCGCGACCTGGCCGTTGTCCTGGGCAAGTGCATCCGCCGGCGCGGACTGCGCGAACGCCGCGCCGCTCGCCGCGAGCAGGGCGCCGAACGCGATCGGAGTCAGGGAAAAATTGGGCCGGGCAATCGTCTTCATGGAAACTCTTGTTGTTGATGAGAATAACTATCAATTATAGCCGGCCTCCTTGCCTTCGTAAATGAGAACCATTATTATTCGCACTTCGTATCCCACGTGGGACCACCCCTGTCCGCTTTTCTCATGACAAATTCCTCCCTGCGCAACTGGTCCTGGATCCACAAGTGGAGCAGCCTCGTCTGCACGGTCTTCATGCTGCTGCTGTGCCTGACGGGCCTGCCGCTGATCTACCACCACGAGATCGGCCACCTGCTCGGCAACGAGATCGAGGCGCCAGTGCTGGCGCCCGGGCAGGCGAACCGGCGCGCCGACCTCGACCAGGTGATCGCCGCCGGCAAGGCGCGCTATCCGGACAAGGTCATGATGTACATGTCGCAGGACAAGGACGAACCCGCGTTCTGGTTCCTGACGATGGGCGCGCATCCGAACGACGAGAAATTCGTCTCGATCGCCGTCGACGCGCGCACCGGCAAGTACGTGGCCGAGCCGCCGATCGAGGGCGGCGGCTTCATGTCGGTGATGTTCCACCTGCACGTCGACCTGTTCGCCGGCCTGTGGGGCAAGGTCTTCCTCGGTTTCATGGGGCTGCTGTTGGTGGTGGCCATCGTGTCCGGCGTCGTGCTGTACGCGCCGTTCATGCGCAAGCTCGATTTCGGCACGGTGCGCCAGGGCCGGACGGCGCGCCTGAAGTGGCTCGACCTGCACAACCTGCTGGGCATCGTCACGCTGGTCTGGGCGCTGGTGGTCGGCTTCACGGGCGTCGTGAACACCTGGGCCGACCTGCTGCTGAAGGTCTGGCAAGCCACCGAGATCGCCGAGATGACCAGGCCGTACCAGGGCCAGCCGATGCCGACCACGCTGGCGTCGATGCAAACCTCGGTGCGGCGCGCCGAAGCGGCGGCGCCGGGCATGCAGGTCGCCTTCATCGCCTTCCCGGGCACGCCGTTCGCCACGCCGCACCACTACGGCGTGTTCATGCGCGGCGACCAGGCGCTGACCTCGCGCCTGTACCAGCCGGTGCTGGTGGACGCCACGACGGCGCAGGTCACCGACCGCCGCAGCCTGCCGTGGTACCTGACCGCCGTGCTGGTCTCGCAGCCGCTGCACTTCGGCGACTACGGCGGCGCGGGCATGCAGTTCCTGTGGGCCGTGCTGGACATCGCGACCATCGTCGTGCTGGGTTCCGGCCTGTACCTGTGGGTCAAGCGCGGCCGCGCCGCGCGCACGGCCGCCAGGGAAGCGCGCCGCGCCGCCGCGCCCGGCGCGCCCGGCGAACCGGCGCTGGCGCGCGAAGGGGAGGCGCGATGAACACGGCGCGGCAGATCTGGATGGCGCCCGTGCTGCTGGGCGTCGTCACCATCGTGGGCCTGCTGTCGGCGCTGCTGGGCGACGGGGTGTGGGACCTGGTGTCGGTCGTGGCGCTGGCCGTACCGGTGGGCGTGATCGGATGGTACTGGAGCCGGCCGGCGAAGTCGCCGCATTGAGGACTGGTGCGCCCCGGCGTATGCATGCGGCCTTTAATCTTCTGTTAAGCCTCCCCGGCCCGACCTCGCGTATAACTCCTTGGACGATCACGACAAGGAGACCCGCGGTGAAGAACCTGATACGCAATAACAAAGGCTTCCTGGCCTTCCTCGTGCTGTTCGGCGTGTTCCGCACCGCGGTGGCCGACTGGAACCCGATCCCGTCCGCGTCCATGCATCCGAACCTGCTGGAAGGCGACGTCGTCCTCGTCAACCGCGTCGCCTTCGACCTGAAGGTGCCCCTCACCGACGTCGTGCTGGCGCGCCTGGGCGAGCCGGCGCGCGGCGACATCGTCACCTTCCGCTCGCCGCGCGACGGCGCGCTGCTGATCAAGCGGGTCGTGGCGCTGCCGGGCGACGTGGTCGAGATGCGCAACGAGCGCCTGTACATCAACGGGCGCGGCGCCGACTACCGCGTGGTCGAGCACGCGATGGACTCGGTGGGCGGCTCGGCGCTGCGCGCGGTGCAGCTGGCCGAATCGCTGGACGGCGTGCGCCGCCACATCCAGGTGCTGCCTGACGTGATGGCGCCGCGCACCTTCGGCCCCGTCACCGTGCCGCAGGGCGAATACCTGATGCTGGGCGATAACCGCGACAACAGCGCCGACTCGCGCGTGATCGGGCTGGTGCCGCGCAAGCTGCTGGTGGGACGCGCGGAGCGGGTGCTGGTGTCGGCCGACTACCAGGGCAACTGGATGCCGCGCACGGAGCGGTTCGGGATGTCCTTGTACCAGCCCGAGTGATCTGTTACTTTGCCGGCTGAGTACCGGGGCCGGAGCCCTTTTGGCAGCAACACCGGGCTCTGACCCCTCTATCGGACGCTCGCATCGTGCAGTGCCGAGTACCATGAAAGGCATTGTCATGCAAAGACTCCTGACCGTCATCCTCGCCTGCCTCGGCATGGTGGGCGCGCTGGCGATCGACACCTATCTTCCTTCGATCCCGGCCATCGGCCGCGACTTCGCCGTCAGTCCCGTCGCCGTGCAGCAGACGCTGTCGGTGTTCCTGTTCACGTTCGCCTTCATGATGCTGTTCTACGGGACGCTGTCCGATTCCTTCGGCCGCCGCCCCGTGATCCTGGTGGCGCTGCTGGT
>DAMAFT010000676.1:0-2903 GCA_031995805.1 Massilia sp. | reverse complement strand
GTCAGTCAGTGAATGCGGCATCCCCGCGCAGGCGGGGATGACGGTGGTGTTAAGCAGCCGCCGCGGTCTTGCCCAGCCGTTCGACGAACCCGTGGATCAGCGCCACCATGTCCTTGGCCGCGATCGCCGCGTACTTCAGCGTCTGCTCGTGCGACAGCGGGAACGGGGTCAGGCCCTCGGCCAGGTTGGTGATGGCGGACAGGCCGGCGACCTTCAGGCCGCAGTGGCGCGCCGAGATCACTTCCGGCACCACCGACATGCCGACCACGTCGGCGCCCAGCGCCTTGAAGGCGCGGATTTCGGCGGCGGTCTCGAAGTTCGGGCCCGGGCAGGCCAGGTACACGCCTTCGGCCAGGGTGATGCCCTTGTCGGCCGCGGTGGCCTGCACCAGTTCGCGCATGCCGGCATCGTAGGCATTGGCCATGCTGAAAAAGCGCGGGCCGAAGCGTTCGTCGTTCGGGCCGGCCATCGGGCTGCCCGGCAGCAGGTTGATGTGGTCGTTCAGCAGCACGACGCTGCCGGCGTCGACTTCCGGACGCAGCGAGCCGGCCGCGTTGGTCACGAACAGCAGTTCGCAGCCGATCAGCTTGAAGGTGCGCACGGCCGACGTCATCACGCCCGGGCCGTAGCCTTCGTAGAAGTGGCCGCGGCCCTTCATGCAGACGACCGGCACGCCGGCCAGTTCGCCCAGCACCAGTTCGCCCGCATGGCCGTGCACGGTGCTGATCGGGAAGCCCGGCAGGTCGGCGTAGCTGATCGACACCGCGTCCGTCATCTGCTCGGCCAGCACGCCGAGGCCGGAGCCGAGGATCAGGGCCACGCGCGGCGTGAAGCCCGGCTTGCGGGCGCGGATCACGTCGGCGGCTTCATAGGGGGTATTGCTGAACTGGTGAGTAGTCATTGTCGCGATGAGTGGATTGGAAGACGAAGTCGGTATGCCGGCGTGCCGGTCGCGCGAGGGTAGCGCATCAAGATGACGAAACTATGCATTATCGTGGATTGGTATGGCAAATACCATTTTTCTGGACGATTTATATGCAGAACAAATAAATGACGCGATTCTTGCGATCTGCATGACGGCCAGGCCCGCCATCTTGTTTTACTTGCAAAAAACGCCGCGTTGACGCTGGGAAAACAAGTGTTTAAGATGAAAAACAAAAGTTTAACCCTGCCGCCGCCGTGACCGAACACTCAAAAAAACAACAGCTGCTCGAACTGATCCGCGCGAACCCGTTCATCGCGCAGCAGGAGCTGGCCAACCAGCTCGGCCTGTCGCGCTCGGCGGTGGCCGGCTATATCGCCGGCCTGATCCGCGAGCGCAAGCTGCTCGGGCGCGCCTACATGTTCCCGGACCGCCGTCCCGTGGTCTGCATCGGCGCCGCCAACCTCGACCGCAAGCTGCGTTCGCTGGACCTGCTGGCGCTCGGCACCTCCAACCCGGCCCGCCAGAGCGAATCGTTCGGCGGCGTCGCCCGCAACATCGCCGAGAACCTGGCGCGCCTGGGCGCGCCGGTGTCGCTCCTGACCGCGATCGGCGGGGACAGCTCCGGCGCCGCCCTGCTCACCCACGCCGAGACGCTGGGCATCGACACCCGCGGCACGCTGCGCATCGAGGGCGCCTCGAGCGGCTGCTATACCGCGGTATTGGACCAGCAGGGCGACATGGTCGTCGCACTGGCCGACATGGCCCTGTACGACCAGCTCGACCCGGCCTTCGTGGCGGCGCGCCAGGCCCAGCTCGCGGGCGCCGCCCTGGTCGTGGTCGACCTCAACCTGCCGCTGGCCACCGTCGAGGCACTGGTCGAGCAGGCGCGCCGCGCCGATACGGCGCTGGTGCTGGTGGCCGTGTCGGAGCCGAAGATGGCGCGCCTGCCGCCGCGACTGGCCGGCGTGCGCCTCCTGATCCTGAACGCCGGCGAACTGGCCGCGCGGGTCGGGCGCCGCCTGGACGACGACGCCGCCCTCGAAGCCGCCATGCGCGAGGTGCGGGCGCAGGGCGCGCGCGACCTCGTGGTCACGCGCGGCGCGGACGGCGTACTGCTCACCCGCGGCGACGCCATCGAGCGCCTGGCGGCGCCGGGAACCGCGGTGGTCGACGTCACCGGCGCCGGCGACGCCTTCGCCGCGGCCGTCTGCTGGTCGCTCGCGCAGCCGGACGGCGACGACGACCTGCTGCTGGCCTGCCGCCGCGGCCTGCACCTCTCGGCGCTCACGCTCGGCACCGACGCCACCGTCCACCCGGACATTGGCCCCGATACCTTCGCCGCCGCAACCCCTACAGAACAGGACTGACCATGCAAGCCTTCCTCCAGTATTCTCCCGAAGTGCAGGCCGCGCGCGCGGCCGGCAAGCCCGTCGTCGCGCTCGAATCGACCATCATCTCGCACGGCATGCCCTACCCGCAGAACGTGCAGACCGCGCGCGAGGTCGAGCAGGTGATCCGCGACGCCGGCGCCGTGCCGGCCACCATCGCCCTGATCGACGGCAAGGTCTGCATCGGCCTGTCCGACGACCAGCTCGAACTGCTGGGCCAGTCGCAGGATGCGCTCAAGGTCAGCCGGCGCGACCTGGCCTACGTGCTGGCGACCCGCAAGCTGGGCGCGACCACCGTGGCCGCCACCATGATCTGCGCCCGGCTGGCGGGCATCGAAGTGTTCGTCACCGGCGGCATCGGCGGCGTGCACCGCGGCGCCGAGACCAGCTTCGACATCTCGGCCGACCTGCAGGAACTGGCGCAGACCGGCGTGGCCGTCGTGTGCGCGGGCGTGAAATCGATCCTCGACATCGGCCTGACGCTGGAATATCTGGAAACCCACGGCGTGCCGGTGGTGAGCGTGGGCCAGCCGGCCTTCCCCGCCTTCTTCACGCGCGACAGCGGCTTCAAGGCCGACTTCCAGCTCGAC
>DAMAFT010000675.1:0-2906 GCA_031995805.1 Massilia sp. | reverse complement strand
TGGCGAAGTGCACCTGGGCGATCGAGGCCGAGGCGACCGGCGTGCGTTCGAAGTGGGCGAACAACTGGTTCGGCGGCGCCCCCAGCGCGCGCGTGACCTGCGCCACGGCCAGTTCGGAATCGAACGGCGGCACGCGGTCCTGCAGCAGCGACAGCTCGGCCACGATATCGGGCGGCATCAGGTCGGGACGGGTCGACAGCACCTGGCCGAACTTCACGAAGATCGGCCCCAGTTCCTCCAGCGCCAGGCGCAGGCGGATCGCGCGCGGCGAGGTGATGCGGCGCCAGAAGAAGACCGTGTTGATGAGGCGCGCGGTGCGCGGGACGTGCAGGCCGGACATCGCGATTTCATCGAGGCCGTACTTGGTGGCCACCGTGAAGATTTTGAGCAGGCGCAGGAATTTCAGGATCATCAGTGTTCCGATTTCGGTTCCGCCAAGGCGGGAACGGCAGGGGTAGCGCGTTGTGCGGCTTGCTGCGCCAGCTTCTGTTCCAGCCTGGCGATGCGCTTGGCGCTGCGTTCGACGTCGTCGCGCAGACGGTTGATGTCGTCGGCGAAGGTCTCGAGGGCGTCGGGCCGCACCAGTACGCGCCGCTCCTCGAGCAGGAATTCGGCGACGTTCTCCGCCAGGCGCTTGCCCGCCATGGCCGCGCCCTCGGCCGCGCGGCGCGCGCCGCCGGCCACGCGCACGGCGCCGATCGGGCCGAGGATGCGCTCGAGGTCGTGCTCGGCATCCCAGCGCAAGCCCTTCGCCAGTTGCGAGATGGTGTTCGCGAACTCGGCGTCGCCGTCGATCCGCACGTAGGAAAACGCGCGCTCGCGGTTCTGCAGGATCAGCGGCACGTCGCCCAGCTTGACGTGGATGGTGACGGCGGGCACGTCGTGCGCATCGGCCGCCTCCAGCATGCCGTCGGCCGCCACGCGCATGCACAGGCGCACGGCGCCGGTGTCGATGCACGCGGTCCGGCCCGCATGGCGCCGCAGCGCGTCGCGCGCCCAGGCTTCGTGGGCCAGCAGATGGTTGATCGTCGCCACGGCCGGCGCCGCCAGGCCGCCACGCGGCAGTGGGAAAGAAGGAATCGGTGCCATCGGGAAATGAATTTACAAAAGAAAACCGCCCGGCAAGCGGGCGGTGACGATCTTACCAGTTCGCCAAGGCAGGAACCCCGGCGACACGGACTTATTTTTAGGCAATCTGCTGGATACCCGCCAATACCCAGCCGCCATTGCCGTCCAGCGGCTTCGACAGGTTCCACACCTCGACGTACGGCTCGGCCGGACCGTTCGGGGCGTTGCGGATCATGCCGTTGAACTGCACGCTCGCCAGGTAGTCGCGCTCCAGCGTTTCGATGCCCAGCAGCTGCGCGTCGATCGACACGACTTCGGTGAAGTCGGGCTGGCCGCCGCGTTCCTGGATCTGCAGGGACAGTTCGGCGAGCACTTCCGGCGACGTGAATTCGCGCAGGTCGTTGACGTCGCCGCGGTCCCAGGCCGCCTGCATGCGGATGAACGAGGCCTTGGCATGGCGCAGGAAGGATTCGGTGTCGAAACCGGCCGGCACGCCCCACTGCTGGTGCTGGGCGCGGTTCTTGTCCAGCGACAGGCCGCCCGAGGCGCCGCCCATCGGGTAGCCCGGCTGGTTGTAGCCGCCCTGGTAGGCGCTGGAACCGTTCAGGCCCGCACCGATTTCCGGCGTGGCGCCGGCCGCTTGCGGCTGCTGGTTGAAGTGCGACGGGAAGCCGGGATTCGCCGGGGCGTTCTTACGGCGGAACATGCGCACGATGAACATCACGGCCAGCGCCAGCAGCGCGATCATCAGGATCGACGACAGGATGCTGGCCATGGCGCCGCCGATGCCCAGGTGCGAGAACAGGGCACCCAGGCCGAGGCCCAGCAGCGCGCCGCCCAGCACGTTCTTCCACATGCTCGGACGCTTGGGCGCGGCCGCGGCGCCCGCCGGAACCGGCTGGTTCGGCTGGACCTGGCGCTGGTTCGGCTGCTGCGCCGGCGCCGGGGCCGGTGCGGGCGCCGGGGCGCGCATCTGGCGCACGGACTGCGACTGGCGGCCGAACGAGCGGCCGCCGCCGACCGGACGGGCGAAGGCTTCGGCGACCATCGAGAACGCGGTCACGGCGATCAGTGTGCTGGCCAAGAATTTTTTCATGGTCATCCCCTCAGAGTTTGATACCGGTGTGCAAAGCGGCCACACCCGCCGTCAGGTTGAAATACTGGACCCGCTCCAGTCCCGCGTCCTGCATCATCGACCTCAGCGTTTCCTGGTCGGGATGCATGCGGATCGATTCGGCCAGGTAGCGGTAGCTTTCCGCATCGCCGGCGATGCGCTGGCCCAGCCACGGCAGCACCGAGAACGAATACACGTCGTAGGGCTTCTGCAGCGGCGCCGCCACCTTGGAAAATTCCAGCACGAGCAGCTTGCCGCCCGGCTTGAGCACGCGGCGCATTTCCGCCAGCGCGTGGTCCTTGTGCGTCATGTTGCGCAGGCCGAAGGCCACGCTGACGCGGTCGAAATAATTGTCAGGGAACGGCAGCTTTTCCGCGTCACACAACAAGGTGGGGGTCACCAGGCCCTTGTTCAATAGCCGGTCGCGGCCCACGCGCAGCATCGACTCGTTGATGTCGGTGAGCCAGACCTCGCCGCTCGGCCCGGCCTGCTTCGCGAACGCCTTCGACAGGTCGCCGGTGCCGCCGGCGATGTCGAGCACCTTGAAGCCCGGACGGATGCCGGCCTGGGCGATGGTGAACGCCTTCCATGCACGGTGCAGGCCGGCGGACATGAGGTCGTTCATCACGTCGTACTTCGACGCGACCGAGTGGAATACCTTGGCGACTTCGTGGACCTTCTCGTCCTCGGAGACGGTCTTGTAGCCGAAATGGGTGGTGTTGGT
>DAMAFT010000674.1:0-2907 GCA_031995805.1 Massilia sp. | reverse complement strand
AGCGGCCGGCCATGCGGCTCAGGGCGCGTAGCCGGGGATGGCCGACTCGTCGACGGCGTCGACCTGCCAGGGCGCCAGGTTGGCGCGCGCGAACTCGAGGTAGACCTTGCGCCGCACGAAGATGTCGAACAGGTCCGGGTCGATGTGGCCATTGAGGGAGAACTTGCCGAGGATGTCGAGCGACTCGGACAGCGTCTTGCCCTTCTTGTAGGGCCGGTCGCAGGCGGTCAGCGCCTCGAAGATGTCGGCGATCGCCATCACCCGCGCGGGCACCGACATCTGCTCGCGCCTCAACCCGCGCGGATAGCCCTTGCCGTCCATGCGCTCGTGGTGGCCGCCGGCGTATTCCGGCACCTTGCGCAGGTGCTTCGGCCAGGGCAGCGATTCGAGCATGCGGATCGTCACCACGATGTGGTTGTTGATGATCTTGCGTTCGTCGTCGGTCAGGGTGCCGAAGCGCACGGTCAGGTTCAGCACCTCGTTCTCGTCGAGGAAGTCGCGCTCGACGCCGTCCGGGCCGGTCCAGCGGCGCGCGCCGATGCGGCGCACCCGTTGCTGGTCGTCCGCGCTCATGCCTTCGCCGCCGACGTTGGCATGGCGCAGGAATTCGCGGTCGGCGCGCAGGCGCGCCTGCTCGGCCGCCAGGCGGTCGTCGATCGCCGCAGGGTCCGCTCCCGGCAGGCATTTGTCGCGCAGCGCGGCGATCTCGGCGTCGCGCAGCAGCACCTCGAAACGGGTGTCGACCAGCTCGATGCGGTCGAAGATGGTTTCCAGCTTGGTCGCCTTGTCGACCACGTGCACCGGCGTCGTGATCTTGCCGCAGTCGTGCAGCAGGCCGGCCAGGCGCAGTTCCTTGCGGTCGCCGTCGTCCATGCGGAAGTCCGCCAGCGGGCCGCTGTCGGTCGCGTGCGCCGCCTCGGCCAGCAGCATCGTCAGCGCCGGCACGAACTGGCAATGGCGCCCCGTGTACGGCGACTTCTCGTCGATGCCGATGTTGATCAGGTTGACCAGCGCTTCCAGCAGGCCCTCGAGCTGGCCGATCAGCTGCTGCTTGGTGAGCGCCGTCGCCGCCTGCGCCGCCAGCGCCTCGATGAAGCGCTGGTCGGTGCGCGAGAACGGATGCACGGCGCCGTCCGGCGCGCGCGCATTGATCAGCTGGAGCACGCCGACCAGTTCGCCCTCGTGGTCGAGCATCGGCACCGTCAGGAAGGATTGCGAGCGGTAGCCGAACCGGCTGTCGAAGGCGCGCATGCCGGAAAAGTTGAAACCGTCGGCCTGGTACACGTCTTCGATGTTCACCGAACGCCGGCGGTTGGCGGCGTAGGCCACCACCGAGGACAGGTCGGGCTGGCCGCCGTCATCGAACAGCGGCAGCGGCGCCAGCGCGATCGGGCTGCCGCCCACGCCGCCCTGGCGCAGGCCCAGCGTGTCGTTCAGCGAGATGTGGAAGCACATGCTGCGCCCGTCCGCGCTGGGCCGGTACAGCGTGCCGCCGTCGGCGTGCGTCATGTCCTTGGCCACGCGCAGGATGCGGTCCAGCAGGACGTCGGCGGCGTGGCCGGTGCCCAGCGCGACGCTGAGTTCCGTGAGCAGGTCGAGGCGCTCGGCGATATTCGAAGGGACAGGTTCTTGCATGGCGGCGTGCGGGAGTCGGCCGGCATGCAGGAAGACCATCTTCATTGCCGGATTGAAATTTTCGACAGTGTAGCGCCCTTGCGGGCACCTGTATATGACCTGATGTAAATCTGCAAATGCATAAAGTTACTCACATAAATCCTTTATCATCCGGTAGGTATGGGAAGGGCCGGACCATCCCGTGCCGGAAAACTCGAACAAGAAACAGGCAAGGAACGCTATGAAATTCCGATTCTGGGGCGTGCGCGGCTCGATCCCGTCCCCCGGGCCGCACACCGTCCGCCACGGCGGCAACACCACCTGCATCGAGGTGCGCAGCAGCGCCGGCATGCTGCTCGTGCTGGACGCCGGCACCGGCATCTTCCCGCTGGGCCAGGAACTGATGCGCCGCCGCGCCGCCGGCCGCGGGCCGGTGGATGCCAATATCTTCGTCACCCACAGTCACTGGGACCACATCCACGGCCTGCCGTTGTTCACGCCGCTGTTCGCGAAGGACAGCCGGGTGTGCCTGCATGGCGCGCGCGACGACGCCACCGGCCAGGGCATCGAGCATGTGCTCAAGAGCCAGCTCCGGCACAGCTACTTCCCGGTGGCCGAGGACGCGCTGGGCGCCGCGCTCTCCTACCGCACGCTGGCGGCCGGCGAAGCGTATGCGCTCGGCGACGTGCTGGTGTCGAACGTGCTGATGAACCATCCGGTGACCAATTTCGGCTACCGCATCGACTGCGGCGGCAAGTCGCTGTTCTTCACCGGCGACCACGAGCCGTTCGTCAACCCATGCCTTCCCGGCGCGCCCGGCCACGCGGCGGCGCAGCACGAGATCGAACGGCGCGAGCGCGCGATCGAACAGGCGATGGCAGGCGTCGATGCGCTCATCGTCGACTGCTCGTACACGGTCGAGGAATATCCGTCCCGCCAGGGCTGGGGCCACGGCACCTACGACGCGGCGATCGCGCTGGCGCTGCGCGTGGGCGCGCGCGCCCTGTACTGCACGCACCACGAGCCGACCCGCTCGGACGACGAGCTGGAAGCCGTGTTCGCCGAAGTGCTGGCGCGCTGGACGGGTCGCCTCGGCACGCCCGCGGGGGAATTGCGCGCGGCGCTGGCCTGGGAAGGGCTGGAGGTCGACCTGGGGTGACGCGCGCCTGCCGCATGGCACCGATATTTTCGGTACCGTGACATTTGGTGAGGAAGTGCGGGCGCGTTTTAGCATATTGTTGTGGATCAAAGATCAACATGATCCACCGGGAGAGAACGCGATGAAATACCCTG
>DAMAFT010000673.1:0-2907 GCA_031995805.1 Massilia sp. | reverse complement strand
CGGGGATCGCAACCAGTTCAAGATGCTGACCGCGATCCCCGGGCTGCGCGGCATGACGCCCTGGGTGCTGGCCGACTTCCGCTCGCCGCGCCGCCAGCATCCCTATTTCCAGGACTTCTGGAACCGCAAGGGCCTGGTCTCGGAGACCGGGCAGAAGAAGAAGGCCTTCCAGGTGCTGAGGGACTTCTACGACGACATGCAGAAGCAATACAAGTGAAGCGCGCCATGAACAGGACGATGAAGGCAGTGCTGCTGGCCGCGCTGGCGTCGACCGCCGCCGGCGCCGCGGCGCAGGAAGGCGACATCGCGCGCCGGGTGGAAAACCTCATGCAACGCATGACGCTGGAAGAGAAGGTCGGCCAGTTGCACCAGCTGTCGGGCCGCCAGATGACGGGACCGGGCAGCGAGAAGTTCGCCGACAAGCTGGCCGACATCCGCGCCGGCCGGGTCGGATCGATGTTGAACGTCAAGGGCGTGGCCGAGACCCGCGACATCCAGGCGCTGGCGCTGCAGTCGCGCCTGAAGATCCCGCTGCTGTTCAGCCTCGACGTCATCCACGGCTACCGGACCGTGTTCCCGGTCCCGCTGGGAGAAGCGGCGTCGTGGGACCTGGACGCCATCCGCGAGTCGGCCCGCGTGGCCGCCCGGGAAGCGGCCGCCGGGGGCATCCACTGGACCTTCGCGCCGATGGTCGACGTCGGCCGCGATCCGCGCTGGGGCCGGGTGATGGAAGGCGCCGGCGAGGATACCTACCTGGGCGCACAGATCGCGGTCGCGCGCATCCAGGGTTTCCAGGGACCGAAGCTGGGCGCGCTCGACCGCGTGATGGCCACCGCCAAGCATTTCGCCGGCTACGGCGCGGCGATCGCCGGGCGCGACTACAACGCCGTCGACATGAGCGAGCAGCAGCTGCACGAGGTGTACCTGCCGCCGTTCAAGGCGGCCGCGGATGCCGGCGTCGCCACCTTCATGAATGCGTTCAACACGCTCAACGGCGTGCCGGCCACCGCCAGCGCCGTCCTGCAGCGCGACCTCCTGAAAGGGCAGTGGGGCTACCGCGGCTTCGTCGTCAGCGACTGGGCGTCGATCAAGGAGCTGGTCGAGCACGGCCACGCGGCCGACCTGTCCGAGGCGGCGCAGCAGGCGATCGAGGCCGGCAGCGACATGGACATGGAAGGCTATGCCTACAGCCGCCACCTGGCCGCGCTGGTCGCGGGCGGCAAGGTGCGGCAGTCGGTGCTGGACGACGCCGTGCGGCGCGTGCTGACCAAGAAGTTCGAACTGGGCCTGTTCGACGACCCGTACCGCTTTTCCGACGCCGCGCGCGAGCGCGCCGTGCTGGCGGACCCCTCCCATGCGCGCATCGCACGCGACGTGGCGCGCAAGTCGCTGGTGCTGCTGAAGAACGCGGGCGGCGCGCTGCCCTTGTCGAAGGACGTCGGGTCGCTGGCCGTGATCGGGCCGCTGGCCGAGTCGCGGCGCGACCTGGAGGGCGGCTGGATCGTCCAGTCCGACCCGGACCGGGTCGTGAGCATCGCCGACGGCATCCGCCGGCAGGTGGCGCCGGGCACGCGGCTGATCACGGCGAAGGGCTGCGACGTGGCGTGCACCGACACGTCCGGCTTCGCTGAGGCCGTCGCCGCCGCGCGCCAGGCCGACGCGGTGCTGCTGGTGGCGGGCGAATCCTGGGACATGAGCGGCGAGGCCAAGTCGCGCACCGACCTCCGCCTGCCGGGGCGCCAGGCGGCCCTGTTCGAGGCGCTCGCCGCCACCGGCAAGCCGGTCGTGGTCGTGCTGCTGGCGGGGCGGCCGCTGGTCTTCGACGAGGTGGCCGAGCGCGCCGCCGCGATCCTGTACGCCTGGTTCCCCGGCGCCCAGGGCGGCAACGCCGTCGCCGACGTGCTGTTCGGCGACTACAACCCGTCCGGCAAGCTGCCCATGACGTTCCCGCGCAGCGTGGGGCAGATCCCGATCTCGTACCAGCAATACCGCACCGGACGGCCGGTCGTGAACGCGGCGAACGTCACCTACCGTTCGGCCTACATCGATGCGCCCAACACGCCGCGCTACGCCTTCGGCCACGGCCTGAGCTACACGACCTTCGCCTACGGCGACCTGGCCGTCGCCAGGCCGGTCATGGGGCAGGGCGACAAGGTCGAGGTAAGTTTCACGCTGGCCAACACCGGCAGGCGCGCGGGCGAGGAGGTGGCGCAGCTGTACATCCGCGACCGCGTGTCCTCGGTGGTGCGCCCGCTGATGGAGCTGAAGGGCTTCCGCAAGCTGAAGCTGGCACCGGGCGAGCGCCGCACGGTGCGCTTCGTCGTCGACCGCGACACGCTCGCCTTCCACGACAGCAAGCTGCGCTGGGTGGCCGAGCCGGGCGAGTTCGACCTGATGATCGGTGCGGCGTCCGACGACATCCGCCTGCGCGGGACGCTGACGCTGCGCGACTGAACGTCATCCCGGGCGCAGGCGCGTGCGCGTGGGTGCGCGCCGTCGTGCCGACGCCAAGTTACCGCAACCATGACCGCGATGCTAAAATCGCCGCCATGGACAATCCGGAAACGAAATCGGCGCGCAAGAGCCGCAAGGGCGCCACGCCCACCGTGCGCGACGTGGCGCGCCTGGCCGGCGTGGCGCCGATGAGCGTGTCGCGCGCGATGAACAATCCGGACTCGGTTTCGCCCGACATCCTGCAGCGCGTGCGCGACGCCGTCGAGCAGCTCGGCTACGTGCCCAACCTGCTGGCCGGCGGCCTGGCATCGAAAAAGAGCCGCATGGTCGCCGCCGTCGTGCCGACCATCAGCGGCTCGGTCTTCCTCGAGATGGTCCAGGCCCTCACCGACGCGCTGGCCGCACGCGGCTACCAGCTGATGCTGGGCCAGGCCGGCTACGAGAACTCGCGCG
>DAMAFT010000672.1:0-2910 GCA_031995805.1 Massilia sp. | reverse complement strand
GCGCACCGCCCAACTGCGCCTGGCTGGCCAGCGCCGCCTTGTTGACGTCGTTCTGCAGGTTCAGCAGGTCGAGCTGGTGGCGCCGGTCCTTGTCGACCTCGCGCTCGCACCGCGCGCGCTCCTGTTCCAGCTCTTCGCGCACCAGGCGCATGGCTTCCTGCGGCGCGACCCCGGCCAGCGCCTCCAGCTGGCCGGCGTCCATGCCGGCCTGCACGCGCGCCTTGAGGTAGTCGGACAGCAGCGCGGCGTTCGCTTCCGGCGCCAGCGCCAGCTTGGCGGCATCGTCGAGCGCGCCCAGCGTCTGCATGCGCTGCAGCTCGTGGCGGCGCTGCGCCTCGAGCTCGTCGCCACGCAGGCCGGCGCGGGCGCGTTCGGCTTCCAGCTGCACTTCCTGCTCGCGCCGCGCCAGCAGCGTCTCGGTCTCGATGGTGCGCAGCAGCTTGGCGTGCTGCGCCTGGGCGCCGGCCGCGTCGATGCGCTGGCGCTGCTGGGCGTCGTCCCATTCGATGCCGCGCTCGGCCATGCGGCGGCGCGCCGCGTTGTCCAGCTCCAGCAGCCCGAGGCGGCCGGCGTGTTCCTCGGCGTCGATCGCGCGCGCGCGCTGCGCGGCGTCGCGCTCGGCCTCGTGCAGGCGCGCCAGTTCCTCGCGCCGGCGCGCCGCGTCCTCGATCTGCTGCGCCTGCTCGACCTTGTTGCGGATCTGCTGCTGCAGCAACTGGTGGGTGAAGCGCTGGACGGCGATGGTGCGCGCCCGGGCGGCATCGGCCTGCGCCAGCGCCACTTCCTCGCGCATGCGCAGGCCGGCCAGTTCGCGCAGGTGTGCCCACTCGCTTTCCTCGTCCTGGCGCGCGCCGCGCTTTTGCGCCAGCTCGTGCTCGAGCTCCGCCACCAGGTCCTGGGCGCCGCGCTCGATCGCCTGCTTGCGCGAACGCGACTCGACGATACGGCCGTACAGCTCGATCTCGCGGGCCCGGATCGCCTGGGCGCGCTCGGCGCTTTCCAGCGACATTTCCGCGCGCGCCAGGCCGCCCTGCTGGCGCAGCTCGGCGCGCCGGTGGTCCAGGCGCGCCTGCTGTTCCTCGCGCCGGATGCGACGCCATTCTTCCTCGGTGTACAGCGTGTCGAGCTGGGCGGCGTGCTCGATGCGCACGCGCTGCTCGTCCTCCGCCAGCCACAGGCTGCCGATGCGCGCGCGGTTGGCGTCGAAGCGGTCGTGGCGCAGCGCCAGCGTCTCCACGCGAGCGACCGCCAGGCCGTACTCGGCCAGCAGCATGCCCAGGCCGCCCTGCAGGTGCTGGTCGAGCTGCGGACGCAGCCCGCCGTCGCCGGCCATGTCGCGCAGCGAGCGTGCGGCCACGAACTCGGCGGCGAGCTGGCGCACCGGCGCGGCCAGCAGTTCGCGCAACTGGGCCGCGCCGATCGTGCCCGGCAGCGTCATGAAATGGCGCGCGAAGGCGGGGACGTTCTCGATGCGCAGCGCCAGCGCCAGCCGCGCCGACACCGCCAGGTGCTCGCTGCTGCGCAGGTCGTCGAATTCGAACGCGACCGGCAGCGCGCCGCTGCGGGTGACGAGGATCTCGGCGTGCTGGTCGCGCAGCAGGTGGTTCAGGCGCGTGAAGAACCCCTCGATCTCGTATTCTCCCTGCGGCACTTCGGTGGCGCGTTCGCCCTGCAGGATGTAGGCGCGCGCGGCGGCCGGCACGCGCAGGGTCTTGACGAACAGGCCGGACAGCGCGCGCACGCCGAAGAACACGGCCAGCTCGTCCGGGCCGGGAACCCAGCGGTTCTCGACCAGGACCGGCGCGTGGCGCGGCGCGCCCAGCACCAGGCCGCAGCCGGCGCAATAGCCGTCCGCGGCGCCGTGCCTGCGCTCGCAGCGCGGGCAGCTCGCGCCCTTGAGACCGAACATCTTGACCATCACCTTCTCCTCGTAGTGCCGCGCAGGCGGCCGCCCGGAATGTACATTGTGCACGGCGCCCGGCGCAAGCGCGCGCACCTCTCAAATGATGCCGATGCGCTCCACGCAGGCCAGGCTGGCCCCCGCCGCCGCCACGCCCGCCGCGAACCCGGGCGGGAGCGCATCCTGCCAGGCGCGCGGCACCAGGATACGGTCGCCCGGCGCCGCTTCGCGCAGCAGCAGCGCGCACTTCGGCTCCACGCCCTCGACCGTGTCGACGCGGCCGCCATGCCAGTCGTCCGAGCAGCCGGTGGCCAGCAGGCGCGCGCGCGGCAGGAATTCGCGCCCGCGCGCGATGCGGTCGGCCAGCACCAGCGCCAGCTCGAAGGAGCGGCCCTGGAAGCGCTCGGCCCCGAAGCGCACCGTGGTGCGCCAGCGCCCGGCGCGGGCGCCGTCGGCGTGGCGCGCGCCGGCCAGCGCCTGGCGCACCGCGTGCTGGCGCACCGCGTCCTGGCCCGGCACGGCGATCGCCTGGTCCTCGTCGGCGCCGGCACCGGCGCCATCCTGGCCGGGCGCCAGCGGATGCACGCTGACCTCGACCCAGCACAGCGCATCGGCGGCGCCGCCGCTGTGCAGCGGGAACCAGGCGCGCGCGCTCGACACGGCGGCGGCCGGATCCGGATGGCCGAGCAGCTGGCCCAGGTGGGTGATGCCGCCGGGGCCGCCCAGCAGCGTGCCGGACGGCGCGCCCGGCGCGTCGTGGCCGTCGACCCGGCCCAGCTGCCAGGCGTCCGACCAGCCGTTGGCCCGGACCTCGCCGCGCGGGTGCCACAGGCCGCGCACGATGCGGTCGGCCAGCACCAGTGCCAGTTCCCAGTCGCGCTCGTCCGCGCCGGGCAGGCGGTTGACGCTCAGCACCACCTGGTCGCGGCTGTCCAGGCGCGCCTCGGTATGGCGCGCCAGGCGCACCACTTCCGTCATGCGCGCGCTCAGGCGCGCCGCCGCCCCGACGT
>DAMAFT010000671.1:0-2913 GCA_031995805.1 Massilia sp. | reverse complement strand
GCAGCAACTCGTGCAGGGCATCGTCGCCGTGACGCCGCAGGGCGGCGCGCCGATCACGAGCGGCGGCACCGACGTATTCGGCCTGGGCACCGCCACGGCCGACACGATGGCCGGCCGCTACCTGTGGGGCTTCGGCGGCGCCGACGAGCTGACCGGCACCAGTGATGCCGACTACCTGAACAGCGGCGCCGGCGCCGACATCATCCATGCCGGCGCGGGCCGCGACACGATCGTCGGCGGCAGCGGCGGCGACGAGATCTACCTGGGCAAGGACGGCATGCCGGACACCCTGGTGTATGCGGCCGGCGCCACCCTGGACACGGTGTTCGTCAACGGCGGCAGCACCGCCGCCATGGACCGCATCATGGGCGCGGAACAGGGCGACGTGTTCCAGCTCGGCGCCATCTTCACGACGGCGCCGACCGTCGCCGATACCTACCTGACCAGCGCGGCGACCGACAAGGTGGCGCTCGTGCGCGGCACGCTGGCCGCCGGCGCCTTCACCGCGGGCAGCGGCACCTCGTACATGCTGCAATGGTCCGACGGCAGCCACGTCGACAGCATGATCCTGGCGGACTACGGCAACCTGGCGCCCGGCCTGGACATCGATGTCGGCCTCGGCACCGTGACGCTGGGCGCGCCGGTGCCGGTCGGCTCGACGCTGGCGTCGGCCGGCTTCAGCCTGCTGGGCGCGACCAGCACGCTGACCATGAACGCCACCGGCGCCGTCGTCACCGGCCTGAACAACGCCGGCAGCTTCACGATCAGCGACTACAACAGCGGCGCCGCCCTGCCCACCGCGGTCGACTACACGGCCGCGCCGGTGTTCGGCGCCGACGGCAAGGTGCTGACGCTGAGCCAGCCGCTGCACGCCGGCCTGTACCAGGTGGGCTGGCAGGACGATACCTTCGCCACCGATACCGGCTACCTGAAGGCGGGCTCGTTCTACGCCGCCGGCGGCAGCGACGGCCTGTTGCACTTCGAGGGCTTCCAGGTGGATAACAACATCTTCCGGGTCACGTCGGGCGGCTGGTCCTCGGTCGGCGTCGGGAACTCGGCCTTCCTGGTCGCGGCGACGTCGATCAGCGCGCCCAGCGTCGACACCGGCGGCGGCCACGACCTGGTCGTCAAGCAGGCCCGGGAAATGGTCCTGCAGATCCAGGATGTCATGCTGGAGAGGGACAGCGACCTGGTCGTCGGCTTCCAGTCCGGTACCGACCGCGTCGAGATCGGCAACTCGATGGCGCTGATGCTGGAGCAGGACTTCGACGGCCACATCAAGTGGACGGCCCCTGTAACGCAGGGCAAGGTCGTGATCGGCGGCACCGACGAAGGCGCGAAGGCGACCATCGGCGGCGCGCTCTATCTCGGCGGGACGGACAAGACGTCGATCGTGACCGAGCTCAACAAGGTGTTCGACGTCAGCCACGTCGGCCAGGGCATCCAGCTGATGCTGCTGGTGGACGACGCCACCAGCGACGGCGGCGCCCTGTTCAGCTTCGTCAACAAGAACGGCGACGGCCACATCGATGCCGACGAAATCACCACGCTGATGATGTTCGCGGATGGCGCGGCGCAGACCACGGACATCGTGCTGGTCGGCATGGGCGGGTGATCGAGCGCTTTTTCCAGGGCTGCGAAGGGAACCATTCGCAGCCCGCAGGAGGAAATAAAATTTCCCATTGTTAATGGATGATCGTCGAAAAAATTGACATTTAGATGTCATCTTGTTGTCCTCCTGCTGCTAGTGCCTTGAATCGGCAGGATTTTCTCCCTCTGGCACGGTAGTTGCTAACTATGCGTGGCGATTAACTCAACCAGAGAGAGAAATTCATGTCCAAGTTTTCCATCTTCTGCGCCACTGCCCTGATGGCCGTCGCCGGCAGCGCCTCTGCAGCGCTGACCCCGGTCACCCCGTCCTGGTACACCAGCACGACGCTCTACGATGGCAACCAGCAGCAGCAGACGTTTACGACCAACAGCGACAACGCCGCCACGTACGGCATCGCCAACCAGACCGGCGCCGTGCTGGTCGACTTCAGCTTCTCGTTCACCGGCACGCCGAAGAACAATGCCTACCTCGGCCTGTGGTTCGGCAACTGGAACGGCCCGAACTTCGGCATGAAGGCGAACTGCGGCGGCGACGTCAGCGGCTGCAAGGACGACCTGTTCCTGCGCCTGAGCCTGGGCAATGAAGTGTACGTGGGCGATAGCGCCCTGGCTGCCAACACGACCTACCACGTGACGGCCCTGCTGTACAAGAAGGATGGCTCGATCGGCACCGGTTCGGCCTACGACAGCTTCAAGATGTGGGTGAACCCGACCGCCGACGAACTGGCGACGCTGACCGGCGCCGATGCCCAGGCGTCCGGCAACATCGCGCTGACCAATTTCAGCGACATCGGCTTCCGTACCGCGAACATCGGCAACGGCGTGGGCTTCAACGTCCAGAACGTCACGGTCAGCGCCGTGCCGGAACCGGCTTCGCTGGCGCTGTTCGGCCTGGCCGCCGTCGGCCTGGGCGCCGCCCGTCGCCGCCGGAAAGCCTGAGCTTCTAGCGCACCCGAAAGCCGGCCGTCAAGCCGGCTTTTTTCATTGGCGGATTCGCCACGCGGGAATTCCAGAAAGCAAACCCGCCATCCCGTCCCCCGGCCGCACGCGGTAAAATGCCGGGATGACTTCCCCGATCTTCACCCACCTGCGCGTTCATTCGGAATACTCGATCGTCGACGGCCTGTGCCGCATCGACGACCTGGTCAAGGCCGCCGTCAAGGACGACCAGCCGGCCCTGGCCGTGACCGACCTGGCCAATGCCTTTGCCCTGGTCCGCTTCTACAAGGCGGCGCGCGGCAAGGGGGTCAAGCCGATCGTCGGGGTCGACGCCTGGATCACCAACGACGACAACCGCGACAA
>DAMAFT010000670.1:0-2917 GCA_031995805.1 Massilia sp. | reverse complement strand
AGCCTCCCGCAAGCAGCAGGAGGTCAACGAGCAGCGCCTGACGCCGCTGTACGTGGCGCGCGAGGCGCTCGCGCAGACGGGCCTGGCGGCGCGCAACGCCTATATCTTCACCGACGAGGCGAATGCCCGCAGGGAACTGGACATCGTCGACCAGCAGAAGGCGATCTACCTGGCGGCGCTGCAGAAAATGACCCCGGCGTTCGCCGGCGATCCCCGGTTCGAGAAGGTCAGGAGCGGCCTGCTGGCCATGGCCAGCGCACTCGAGCGCCCCCGCAAGCACCGCGACGCCGGCCAGATGGAAGCGTTCGGCAAGTTCCTCGTCGAAGAGTGCAGCCCCCTGCGCCACCAGATCGTGGCCGACATCGCGCTGGTCGTGGCCGAGGCGGAGCGGCAGGCGGCGCTGGCGGAAACGCAGTCGCAGCAGGCCGAGGCGGGCGCCCTCCGCTGGACCATCGCGCTGGCCGTTGCCGCCTTCGTGCTCAGCGTGCTGGTCGCCGGCGCCATCAAGCGCCTGCTGCTGCGGCAACTGGGCGGCGAGCCGGCCTACACGGCCGCCATCGCCAACCGCATCGCGCAGGGCGACCTCGCCGCGGACGTCGCCGTGCATGCGGAAGACCGCGCCAGCCTGCTGTTTTCCGTGAAGACGATGCGCGACAGTCTCGCGTCCATCGTCGGCCAGGTCCGCCACGGCACCCACGCGATCGCCCATGCGTCGGCCGACATCGCGCACGGCAGCAGCGACCTGTCGTCCCGTACCGCCACCCAGGCGTCGTCGCTGGAGCGCATCGCCTCGGCGATGGAAGAACTGACGACGACGGTGCAGCAAAACGCCGGCAATGCCCGGCAGGCCAATGCGTTGGCGCAATCGGCGTCGACCGTGTCGGAGCAGGGCGGGGCCGTCATGACCGAGGTAACGCAGACGATGGCGGAGATCAACGCGTCGTCGAAGAAGATCGTGGACATCATCGCGGTGATCGACGGCATCGCGTTCCAGACCAATATCCTGGCCCTGAACGCCGCGGTCGAGGCGGCGCGTGCCGGCGAACAGGGCCGCGGCTTCGCCGTCGTGGCCAGCGAAGTGCGCAACCTGGCGCAGCGCTCGGCCGCCGCCGCCAAGGAAATCAAGCTGCTGATCGAGGATTCGGTCGGCAAGGTCGGCATGGGCACGGAACTGGTGAACAAGGCCGGAACGACGATGCATACCCTGGTCGACAGCGTCCGCCGCGTGACGGCGATCATGGAAGAGATCAGTGTCGCCAGCGCCGAACAGAGCCAGGGTCTCGGCGAAGTCAGCAATGCGATCGGCGACATGGACGGCATGACCCAGCAGAACACGGCGCTCGTCGAGGAAGCCTCGGCCGCGGCGCAGGAATTGCTGGAGCAGGCGTCCGGCCTCACCACGCTGGTGGGCCGCTTCCGGCTCGATCGCGCGGGCGGCGCGTATCCGTCGGCGCGGCTGGCTTCCGACTAAGGCGGCGCGCGGCCCGGCAGGCCCGGGCGCGCTTCACAGGTGCCGCACTTCGCGCGGCGCCGCGTCCCCGGCGTCGTCGCGGCCATCCAGACAGGCCACCGGCACCCCCGCCAGCTCGGCGTCCGTCGCATCGTCCAGGCACGCCACGCTGAGCGCCACATAGTCTCCCCAGCGCGGCGAGGTGCCCGTCCCGAACACGCGAATCCCGCAGGTCGCGCAGAACAGGTGCGCCTCGGTGCGCGTATTGCAGCGGTAGGTCGACAGCGCCTGCGCGCCGGCCACCAGGCGGAAGTCGGCGCGCGGCACGATCGCGCTCCAGTTGCGCTGCTTGGCGCACAAGGTGCAGTTGCAGCGGATCGTGCCGCGCGCCAGGTCGACGGCGGCCTCGAAGCGCACCGCGCCGCAGTGGCAGCTGCCGTGCCGGAGGCGCGCCGCCATCAGCGTCCCTGCGCCTGCACCAGCGGCAGCTCGACGTAGCTGCTGTGGTAGATGCGCTGCGTGGCCTTTTTATAGTCCGCCGGCCTGGCGAGGAAGATGTTGGGCACGAAGGTCTGCGGGTTGCGGTCGTACAGCGGGAACCAGCTCGACTGCACCTGCACCATGATGCGGTGCCCCGGCAGGAACACGTGGTTGGCGGTCGGCAGGCCGAAGCGGTAGGCCAGCGGCTTGTTCGGCGCCAGCGGCTTCGCCACCTCGTAGCCCTCGCGGTAGCGGCCGCGGAAGATGTCGCCCGAGACCATCAACTGGTAGCCACCCATCTGCGGCTGGCTGCCCACCTGGTCCGGGTACACGTCGATCAGCTTGACCACCCAGTCGGCGTCGGTGCCGGTGGTCGAGGCGACCAGGTTGGCGACCGGTTCGCCGGCGATCTGCACGGGCGCCGTGAGCACGTCCGACACGAACGTGGCGACGTCGGTGCGGCCGGACGCGTCGCGCTGGTCGTCCACCAGCCAGCGCGGCCACGACTGCCCCTTGGCCTCGTCGTAGCCGTAGGGCGGGATCGGGCGCTGGCGGAACGGCACCGGCTTGGCCGGGTCGGACACGTATTCCTCGTACGACCTGGCGTCGGACGGGCCGTCCAGCAGCGCCTTCGCGCCGGCGGCCAGGCGCAGGGGCACGGGACGGATCGCCCGGCCGCCGGGCGCGGCGGGCCAGGCCGGCAGGTCGCGCCACTTGTTGGTACCGGTCTCGAAGGCCGTCACCGCCGGTAGCGCCGGCGTCGCCTCGTTTCCCTTCAGGTAGCGCTCGAGGAAGGGCTTCAGGACTTCCTGGCGCCAGTGCAGCGACGTGTCGGCGCCGAAGCGCAGCGCGCCCAGGCGGCTGCCGTCCTCGATCGCGCCGCCGTGCGCCCACGGGCCGATCGACAGGAATACCTTGTTGTCCCTGTCGTTCGGCTTCACCGCCTTCCAGACGGCGACGGGGCCGTAGATGTCCTCGGCATCCCAC
>DAMAFT010000669.1:0-2927 GCA_031995805.1 Massilia sp. | reverse complement strand
GATATTGCCAGCGTGTCCCCCTATTCATCCATCCGTTTCACCGGCAGCGACGGCCTGGCGCTGCACGCGCGCGACTATGCCGCGGCCCCTGCGCCGGGCATGGCGGGCGCCGCCGCGCAGTCGCCCGCGCGCCTGCCGGTCCTGTGCATCCACGGCCTGACGCGCAACGCCGCCGACTTCGACGAATTCGCCCCGCACGTGGCGGCACTCGGGCGGCGCGTGCTGGCCCTGGACGTGCGCGGCCGCGGCGATTCGGCGCGCGACGCCGACCCGGACAACTACAACACGCAGGTCTATGCGGACGACGTCGAGCGCCTGCTGGACCACCTGGGCATCGGGCAGGCGATCTTCGTCGGCACCTCGATGGGCGGCCTGATCACCATGACGCTGGCGCGGCGCCGGCTCGACCTGATCGCCGCCGCCGTCCTGAACGACATCGGTCCGGTGATTTCCCACAAGGGCCTGGCGCGCATCGCGGGCTATGCCGGCAAGCGCATCGCGCCGGCCTCGTGGCAGGACGCCGCCGGCCACATGCGGGCCCTGAACGCCTGCGCATTCCCTGGCAACGACGCCGCCGAATGGGACAAGTGGGCGCGGCGCGCCTTCGCGCCGGATGCCGCCGGCCGCCTGGCGCCGCGCTACGATCCGAACATCGCCAACGCCATGCAAGAAGGTAAACTGAAGACCACGTCGCTGGCCCTGCGCCAGGGCTTCCGGCGCCTGGCCGGCGAACGCCCGGTGCTGCTGGTGCGCGGCGCCCTGTCGGACCTGGTGGAAGCGCGCCAGGCCGGCTGGATGCGGCGCGCGGCGCCGTCGATGGGCTACGTCGACGTGCCCGGCGTCGGCCATGCGCCGATGCTGACCGAGCCGGTCGCACTGGCCGCGGTGACGCGCTTCCTGGACGGCCTGCCCTGAGCCGCCGCGCCATGGCAGACCACGAGAGAACATAGAAAGACACAAGGAGACGACATGAACACCATCAAACCCATCGCCGCGGCCCTGCTGGCCGCCTTCGCCGCCGCCGCCGGCGGCAACGCCCTCGCCGCGCCCGACATCAAGGTCGCCCTCATCGCCGGCAAGACCGGCCAGCTCGAGGCATATGCCAAGGAAACCGAGGTCGGCTTCATGATGGGCCTGGAATACCTTACCGGCGGCAAGATGGAAATCAACGGCCGCAAGATCAAGGTGATCGTCAAGGACGACCAGGGCAAGCCCGACCTGGGCCGCACCCTGCTGGCCGAGGCCTATGGCGACGACAAGGTCGACCTGGCCGTCGGCACCACCTCGTCCGGCTCGGCGCTGGCGATGCTGCCGGTCGCCAAGGAATATAAAAAGGTGCTGATCGTCGAGCCGGCCGTGGCCGACGAGATCACCGGCGCAAAATGGAACAAGTACATCTTCCGCACCGCGCGCAGCTCGATGCAGGACGCGCTGGCCGCGGCCTCCACGCTCAAGAGCGGCAGCGTGGCCTTCCTGGCGCAGGACTACGCCTTCGGGCGCGACGCCATCAAGGCCGGCAAGGAAGCGCTGGCCGCCACCGGCAGCAAGGTGCAGGTGGTGCACGAGGAATACGCGCCGGCCGCGTCGACCGACTTCACGGCCCCCACGCAGCGCCTGTTCGACGCGCTCAAGGACAAGCCGCAGCCGCGCATCCTCTCCATCGTCTGGGCCGGCCCGAACCCGATGAACAAGATCGCCGACATGCAGCCGGGCCGCTACGGCATCGCGCTGGCGCCGGGCGGCAACCTGCTGCCGGTCATGAAGACCTGGAAGGCGTATGCCGGCACCGAGGGCACCATCTTCTATTACTACGGCTTCCCGAAGAACAAGATGAACGACTGGTTCGTGGCCGAGCACATGAAGCGCTACAAGGCCCCGCCCGACATGTTCACGGCCGGCGGCATGGCGGCGGCGGGCGCCGTCGTGGCCGCGCTGACCAAGGTCCCGTCGGCCAACAGCGAGCAGCTGGTCGCGGCGATGGAAGGCATGAACTTCGAGACGCCCAAGGGCACGATGACTTTCCGCAAGGAAGACCACCAGGCGCTGCAGCCGATGTACCACTTCCGCATCAAGAAGGACCAGAAGAACGAGTGGGACCTGCTGGAACTGGTGCGCGAGATCCCGGCGTCGGAACTGCCGCTGCCGGTAAAGAACAAGCGCTGACCCCGCGATGCGAGCATCCCAGCAGCGCGATCCCGCAGCGCAGCCGTCGCTGTCGACCCGCGACCTGACGATCCGCTTCGGCGGCCATGTCGCGGTGAACGCGGTGACGGCCGACTTCTATCCGGGCACGCTGACCGTGATCGTGGGTCCGAACGGCGCCGGCAAGACCACCTACTTCAACCTGGTGTCGGGCCAGCTCGCCGCCACGTCCGGCCAGGTGTTCCTGGAAGGCCGCGACGTGACCCGCCACGGCCCGGCGCGCCGCACCCGGCTGGGCGTGGGCCGCGCGTTCCAGCTCACCAACCTGTTCCCGCACCTGACCGTGATGGAAAACGTGCGCCTGGCCGTGCAGAGCCGCGCCGGCATCGGCATGCGCATGCTGTCGGTATGGTCGGCGCACCGCGACGTCATCGCGAGCGCCGAGCACTACCTGGAGCGCGTGGCCATGATGGGCAAACGCGACGCCTGGGTCGGCACCCTCTCGCACGGCGACCAGCGCAAGCTGGAAGTGGCGATCCTGCTGGCGCTCGAACCCGCGATCCTGATGTTCGACGAACCCACCGCCGGCATGAGCGTCGACGAGGTGCCGGTGGTGCTCGACCTGATCCACCAGGTCAAGGCCGAACGCAATCGCACCGTGCTGCTGGTCGAGCACAAGATGGACGTGGTACGCGCGCTGGCCGACCGCATCGTCGTGCTGCACAACGGCACCCTGGTGGCCGACGGCGAACCGGCCGCCGTCATGCAATCGAAGATCGTACAGG
>DAMAFT010000668.1:0-2937 GCA_031995805.1 Massilia sp. | reverse complement strand
GGGTGGCGGGGGTAGCCGGGGTACCAGGGGTGGCGGGGGTAGCAGGGGTGGCCGGCGCGGGCGGGACGGCGGTGAGTTCGGTCTCGGCGCGGGCCGCCCCCGCGGCCTCCTTGGCGGCCTTCGCCTCTTCCCGCTTGGCCAGGGCCTCGGCCTTGGCGGCCTCGACCTGCGGGTCGATGTTGATCGTGGCGCCGTGGCGCTGCCCCTTGCGCGGATTGATGTGGATGCCGTTGTCGTC
Organism: Massilia sp.; assembly: GCA_031995805.1. GTDB lineage: Bacteria > Pseudomonadota > Gammaproteobacteria > Burkholderiales > Burkholderiaceae_D > Telluria. The sequence continues at coordinate 2,699 of DAMAFT010000668.1, read as the reverse complement.
GATGATGATGCTGGGCTCGTCGCGGCGCGGGCTGCGCTCCATGTTGGCGATATCTTCCTCGCTGCCGGAGAACAATTCATCCTGCAGGATCTGGCCGGCGATCAGCATCAGCGCGGCGAACAGGAAAAACTTCCACCACGACAGCTGCGTCACCCAGGTCGCGACCGCATCGAAGGCGCGGTAGGCCGAGGACAGGCTGTTCGAGATGACTTGCTGGGTCGAGGATTGCCGAGTTTGCATGAAAAGCCGGTTGAACGAGACGGTAATGGACGAGTGTAACCGCTGGCACGGGTGCCGGCGGAAATCCTTCGCGATGTTGCCACTCTAGGGCCGGGGCCGCCGCGCCGCCATCCCTTTGCGACAGCCTGCAGAAATCGCGGACTGGACTGCGGGCGCTGGACTGCATGCGCCCTGGATACTTGACCATCGTATGTGGGAAAACTGTCAATTGGAAATATTGCGGCGTATGATGGACGTCTTCCTGGCCGCGCCAGCCCATCGCTCTTCCCATCAACGAAAGGGGTATGCCGATGTCCGCCGTTCCGAAACGTTACCGCCTGGTCACCCGCAGCGACTTCGATGGACTGGTCTGCGCGGTCCTGCTCAAGCACCTGGACCTGATCGACGACATCCTGTTCGTCCATCCGAAGGACATGCAGGACGGCAAGATCGCCATCCATGCCGGCGACATCACGACCAACCTGCCGTACGTGGCCGGCGCCCACCTGGCGTTCGACCATCACCTGTCGGAAACCATCCGCACCGGCGGCCCGCGCGAGAACCACGTGATCGACCCGCGCGCGCCCTCGGCCGCGCGCGTCGTCTACGACTACTACGGCGGCACGCGCGCCTTCCCGGTCGCCTGGCGCGACATGATGGACGCCGTCGACAAGGGCGACGCCGCGCGCTTCTCGCAGGAAGAGGTGCTCGACCCCAAGGGCTGGAATCTGCTGAATTTCCTGATGGACGCGCGTACCGGCCTGGGCCGCTTCCACGATTTCCGCATCTCGAACTACCAGCTGATGATGGACCTGATCGACTATTGCCGCAACCACACGATCGCCCAGATCATGGAGTTACCGGACGTGAAGGAAAGGGTCAAGCTGTACTTCGAGCACGATGCGCTGTGCAAGGAACAGATCCGGCGCTGCGCGAAGGTGACCGGCAACCTGGTCGTGCTCGACCTGCGTGCCGAAGAGACGATCTATGCCGGCAACCGCTTCATCATCTACGCGCTGTTCCCGCAAACGAATATCTCGATCCACGTGCTGTGGGGCCTGAAGCAGCAGAACACCGTATTCGCCACCGGCAAGTCGATCCTGAACCGCACGTCGAGGACGAACATCGGTGCGCTGATGCTGGAATACGGCGGCGGCGGACACGAGAACGCGGGCACCTGCCAGGTGTCGAACGACATGGCGGAAGACGTGCTGGGCGCGCTGGTGAAACGCATCACCAGCGAAGGCTGATTCTCCCGTTCAGGCCGGCTGATGCTCCTTCAGCATCTGCCGCGCCGCCTCTTCCGCCAGCGGTTCGCTGAACCACATGCCCTGCACCTGGTCGCAGCCGTTCGATGCCAGGAAATCCAGCTGCGGCTGGGTTTCCACGGCGGCGCCGATCACCTCCATGTTCAGGTTGTGCCCGATGTCGATCAGGCTCTTGGCCACGGCCGCGCCGCCGTCGGCGATGGCGTGCACGGCGCTCTGCGCCAGCCGCACCTGGCTGGCTTCCAGCTGCTGCAGGTAGCCGAGATCGCATAGTCCGGTGCCGAAGCCGTCCACCGACAGGTCCACGCCCAGCGCGCGCAACTGCCCGGCCAGCTCGCGTCCCAGCGCCGGGTTGCGGATCAGGCCGGCGATCTGCAGGTCGAGCTGTAGCGCATGCGCCGGCAGGCCGTGGCGCGCCAGGCGTTGCGCCAGCCCTTCCAGGAAGCCGGGCTGGCTGTACTCGCGCTGCGAGACGTTGACGGCCACCGGCACGTCGGGCAGGCCGGACTGGCGCAGCGCGGCGGCGAAGGCGCAGGCCTGGTCCAGCACCCGCTCGCCGATCTGCACGATGAGGCCCATCTCTTCCGCCTCGGCGAGGAAGCCGGCCGGCGGCAGCACGCCCTGTTCCGGGTGGCGCCAGCGCAGCAGCGCCTCGAAACCGCTCACCTTGCCGGTGTGCAGCGACACGCGCGGCTGGTAGACCAGGAACAGCTCGTCGTGGTCGAGCGCATCGCGCAGCGCCACCTCGATGCGCTGCCGGGCCTCGGTGCCGGCGCGCATGTCGGCGGAAAAGAAGTGCACGTCGTTGCGTCCGTTGGCCTTGCCGTGGTACATCGCCAGGTCGGCCGCGCGCACCAGTTCGGGCGCCGTGGCGCCGTCATGCGGATACAGCGCCACGCCGACGCTGGCGCCGACCGGGATTTCCTGGCCATTGAACGAGACCGGAATGGCGAAGCTGCGGCGCAGCCGCTCGACCATGCGCAGCGTGAAGCGCAGCGACGGCTGGTTGGCGAGTACCAGCACGAACTCGTCGCCGGACATGCGCGCCACCGTGTCGCTGTCGCGCACCGAGGCCTGCAGGCGCCGCGCCACCACCTTCAGCACCACGTCGCCGGCCTCGTGGCCGTGGGTGTCGTTGATCGCCTTGAACTCGTCGAGGTCGATCAGCACGGTGGCCACCATCGACTTCTGGCGCTGCGCCAGGTGCAGCGC
>DAMAFT010000667.1:0-2937 GCA_031995805.1 Massilia sp. | reverse complement strand
TCGGTCCTGGTGCTGGCCGTCTCCGGCTTCGCCGCCACCCAGCTGGCGATGGCCGGCTTCGAGCCGCTGGGCCGGGCGCGCGCCGGCGCCGAGATGCTGCCCGCCCTGCGCGCCGCCGGCGCCATGGACCCGGCCGTGCCGGTGTACTCGGTCGGGCTGTACGAACAGTCGCTGACCTTCTACCTGGGCCGCACGGTGACCCTGGTCGCCTTCGAGGACGAATTCGCCTTCGGCCTGCAGCAGCAACCCGCGCTGTGGATCCCGGACATGGCGACCTGGACGGCGCGCTGGCGCCGCGATGCCGCGTCCGGGCGGCGCAGCGTCGCCATCGTCCGTCCCGAATACGTCGCGCTCCTGCGGCGCGACGGCGTGCCGCTGCGCGTCGTCGCCGCCGACACGCGCCGCGCCGTCATCGTGAACTTCTAACGCGCACTCCCGACTCCATCACCGATCCATCCATGAACCTGACCACCTTTTCCTTCATCATTTCCGGCGTGATCCTCAACGCCTGCGCCCAGCTGCTGCTCAAGGCCGGCACCAATGCCCTCGGCGGCGCGATCCACCTCACCATGGGCAATGCCGTCCAGACCTTCGTCAAGGTCGCGACCCAGCTGCCGATCCTGGGCGGCCTGGCCTGCTACGGCATATCCCTGGTGGTATGGATCATCGGCCTGTCGCGCACCGACGTGACGATCGCCTACCCGATGTTGTCGCTGGGCTACGTGATCTCGGCGGCCGGCGCCTGGCTGTTCCTGGGCGAGGTCGTCCCGCCCCAGCGCCTGATGGCGATCGGCGTGATCATGCTGGGCGTGATCCTGCTCGCGCGTACCTGAACGGCGCGCTGCTACAATGCGCTCGCCACACGCATGACACCACGAGGGCGCAGCCAGCGCCCCGACCACCACTTCGACCAAGATAGCCAAGAGCCTTCCATGAACGCAGAGCCGCCGTTCCTTCCCTTCTCCCGGCCCACCATCGACGAAGACACCATCGCCGCCGTCGGCGAGGTGCTGCGTTCCGGCTGGATCACCACCGGCCCGAAGAACGCCGCCTTCGAGGCGCTGCTGTCCGAGTACTTCGGCGGCCGTCCCGTACGCACCTTCAATTCCGGCACCTGCACCATGGAGATCGCGCTGCGCATCGCCGGCGTGGGTCCGGGCGACGAAGTGATCACCACGCCCGTCTCGTGGCCGGCCACCGCCAACGTCATCATCGAGGTCGGCGCCACGCCCGTGTTCGCCGACATCGACCCGGTCACGCGCAACCTCGACCTCGACAAGCTGGAAGCGGCCATCACGCCGCGCACGCGCGCCATCATCCCGGTCTACCTGTCCGGCCTGCCGCTCGACATGGACCGCCTGTACGCCATTGCCGGCAAGCACAAGCTGCGCGTGGTCGAGGATGCCGCGCAGGCCCTCGGCTCCACCTGGAACGGCAAGCGCATCGGTTCCTTCGGCGACTTCGCCTCGTTCAGCTTCCAGGCCAACAAGAACATCACCACCGGCGAAGGCGGTTGCCTGGTGCTGAACAACGCCGAAGAGGCGCGCCTGGCCGAAAAGTATCGCCTGCAGGGCGTCACGCGCAGCGGCGTGGACGGCATCGACGTCGACGTGCTCGGCGGCAAGTACAACATGAGCGACATCATGGCCACGATCGGCCTGGGCCAGATGAAGCACATCGAGACGCTCACGGCGCATCGCGCCGCGCTGGCGCGCCATTACTTCGAGCAATTCGGCGCCGACTTCGAGGCGCAGACCGGCGCGCAACTGCCGGTGCAAGCCTTCGGCAGCTCGAACTGGCACCTGTTCCAGATCATCCTGCCGGACGCCGGCCCCGGTACGCGCGCCGCCTTCATGACGCGCATGCAGAAGGAATGCAATATCGGCACCGGCTACCACTACGCGCCGATCCACCTGTTCACCCTGTACCGCGAGCGCGGCTTCAAGGAGGGCATGTTCCCGGTGGCCGAGCGGATCGGCCGCCTGACCGTCACGCTGCCGATGTTCAACGCCATGACGCTGCCCGACGTGGAACGCGTCGTCGCCGCCGTCAAGAAAGTGCTGCAACGATGACGGTACTGGCCAAACCGGAAGTCTCGGTCGTCATTCCGGTCTACAACGAAGAAGCCGGCCTGGCCAACCTGTTCGCGCGCCTGTACCCGGCGCTGGACGCCCTGGCCATGCCCTACGAGATCGTGTTCGTCAACGACGGCAGCCGCGACCGCTCGGTGTCGATCCTGGCCGGGCAGTACCGCCAGCGCCCGGACGTCACGCGCGTCGTGCTGTTCAACGGCAACTACGGCCAGCACATGGCGATCCTGGCCGGCTTCGAGCAGACCCGCGGCCAGATCGTGATCACGCTCGACGCCGACCTGCAGAACCCGCCGGAAGAAATCCACAAGCTGATCGCCAAGATGCGCGAAGGCTACGACTACGTGGGTTCGATCCGCCGCAAGCGCCAGGATTCGGCCTGGCGCACGGTGGCGTCGAAGGCGATGAACCGCCTGCGCGAACGCATCACCAGCATCCACATCACCGACCAGGGCAATATGCTGCGCGCCTACGGCCGCAACGTGATCGACCTGGTCAACCAGTGCGGCGAGGTGAACACCTTCGTGCCGGCACTGGCCTACAAGTTCTCGCGCCGGCCGACCGAGATCGTGGTCGAGCACGAGGAGCGCGCGGCCGGCGAGTCGAAGTATTCGCTGTACAGCCTGATCCGCCTGAACTTCGACCTGATGACCGGCTTCTCGCTGGTGCCGCTGCAGTTCTTCTCGATGCTGGGCATGGCCATGTCGCTGCTGTCGGCGCTGCTCGTCGCGGTGCTGCTGGTGCGCCGCTTCGTCCTCGGCGCGGAAGCGGAAGGCGTGTTCACGCTGTTCGCGATCGCCTTCTTCTTCATGGGCGTGATCCTGTTCGGCATCGGCCTGGTGGGCGA
>DAMAFT010000666.1:0-2955 GCA_031995805.1 Massilia sp. | reverse complement strand
TGCGCTTCTTCACCGTCCCGAGCGCCAAGGAAGCGCGCAAGTCGGTGCTGTGGGCCACCACCTGGATCGGCTACTTCTATATCCTGGTGTTCATCATCGGCTTCGGCGCCATCGTGCTGGTCGGCACCAATGCCGGCTTCAAGGATGCGGCCGGCAAGCTGCTGGGCGGCGACAACATGGCGGCGGTGCACCTGGCCAAGGCGGTCGGCGGCGACATCTTCCTGGGCTTCATCTCGGCCGTGGCCTTCGCCACCATCCTGGCCGTGGTGGCCGGCCTGACCCTGTCGGGCGCCTCGGCCGTCTCGCACGACCTGTACGCCACCGTGATCAAGAAGGGCCAGCCGGCCCCGGGCAGCGAACTGCGCGTGTCGAAGATGACCACGATGGTGCTGGGTGTCATCGCCGTGCTGCTGGGCATCGTGTTCGAGAAGCAGAACGTCGCCTTCATGGTGTCGCTGGCCTTCGCGATCGCGGCGTCCGCCAACTTCCCGGTCCTGTTCATGTCGGTCCTGTGGAGCAAGTGCACCACCCGCGGCGCCACCATCGGCGGCTTCCTGGGCCTGGCCACCGCCGTGATCCTGACCGTGCTGTCGAAGTCGGTCTGGGTGGACGTGTTCCATAACGCCAGCGCGATCTTCCCGTACACCTCGCCGGCACTGTTCTCGATGACCGTCGGCTTCGTGGGCGTGTGGCTGTTCTCGGTCACCGACAAGAGCCCGCGCGCCGCCATCGACAAGGCCGGCTTCGAGGCGCAGGAAGTGCGTTCGGAAACCGGCATCGGCGCAGCAGCGGCATCGGCTCACTAAGCTGCTTGCCCGAGTCACCCGACGGCCCGCCTTGCGCGGGCCGTTTTCTTTGGAAAAGGGAAACGTGCTTGCGATATGGCATGCATGAAAGACGTGGCAAATGCACCAATTTCTGTTCCTGAATTGAGAATCGTCAAGAAACAGGCAATTTCTTTTTGTAGAAACTTTAATTTGTTGTCATTCCATGCCATTATTTCTCCCCGTAAATTTGTATTTTTTGAATCCATTTCACTTGGGGAGGTAATGTGGATCCAATCGTAGGCCAGATCATCCTGTGGCCGGTGCCTTGGGTGCCCGCCGGCTGGGCGCTGTGCGACGGCAGCATGCTGTCGATCCAGCAGAACCAGGTCCTGTTCTCGCTGATCGGCACCTATTACGGCGGCGACGGCGTCACGACCTTCCGGTTGCCCGATCTGCGTGGCAAGTTCCCGATGGGATCGCAGGACATGCGCGGCGTCGCCCAGCAGGGCGGCTCGACCACGGCCGACATGAGCAAGGTGGCGGGCGTCGGCAGCGTCTCGATCGGCGTCGACAACCTGCCGCCGCACAGCCATGCCGCGGCGTTCACGCCGGGCGCGGCCGGCACCGCCAGCGTCGCGGTACCCGCCGATGCCGAGGGTATCAGCAGCCAGGCCGCGCCGGGTCCGACGACGGTGCTCGGCAACGTCTCGGCAGGCGCCCTGCAGGCGCGCGTCTACAGTACCGATGCGCCGACCACGACCCTCAAGCCCTTCGACATCCAGGTGCCGGCCAGCAGCGGCAGCGTCGCGGTGAGCGATACCGGCGGCGGCAAGCCCTTGCCGGTACAAGTCGGCCTGAGCGGCGCCATCGGCACCGTGCCGCCGTACGTGACCCTGAACTTCATCATCGCCCTGGTGGGCGTCTATCCTTCGCGCCCCTGATCCGGCCGCCCGGGCCGCCTCCAGCGCGGCCCGCCTTTTCCGACCTTCGCAACCTTCTCGACCCGTCCCGCCATGACCCCGACCACTACCGGCGCCGTCGCCGCCACCTTCGTTTTCATCGACAGCCGTGTCGCCGGCTGGCAGGCGCTGGCCGATGCGCTGCCGCCCGGCACCAACTGGCGCCTGGTCGATGCCGGCGCCGACGGCCTGGCCCAGGTCGCGCAGGCGCTGGCCGGACAGCAGGGCGTGGCGGCGGTCCACATCCTGTCGCACGGGGCCGAGGGCAGCGTGCAGCTGGGCGCCTCGGTGCTGACGGCGGATGCGCTGGCGGCGCACGCGGCCGACCTGGCGGCGATCGGCGCGGCATTGGATGCGGACGGCGACATCCTGCTGTACGGCTGCGACGCCGGGGCCGGCAGCGCCGGCGCGGCGCTGGTCGACACGCTGGCGGCGCTCACCGGCGCCGACGTCGCCGCGTCCACCGACGTCACCGGCGCGGCCGCGCTGGGCGGCAACTGGGTGCTGGAGCGCAGCAGCGGCGCCGTCGAGGCGCAGGCGCCGGGCGCCGGCCTGGAGGCCTGGGCTGGCACGCTGGCGACATCGCAGACGTTTGGTTTCACCTCCGGCACCACCGGCGCCACCGATTTCGGCGGGCCGTACTCGATGCAGGTCACGCAGGAGGCGGGCGACCATGTGCTGGTCCTGCAGGCGAACGCGGGCACCCTGGCGGTCGTCGAGGAGAGTTCCTACACGGGTGCCGACGATCCCGTCCTGGACGGCAAGACCATGGCCGTCGACGCGGCGGCGCCGGGGAGCGTGTTGCCGACCTCGATCGCGCTGCAGCTCAAGGACGGTAACCTGTTCGACTTGACGTCGCTGTCGTTGCTCGACGCCGCCGGTACCTTGTCGCAGTTGTTGATCACCACGAACAAGGGACCCGTCACCGTCAGCGTCAGCAAGCACGGCGAAGGCACGACGATCGTCCTGCCGGATGACTCCTTCCTGAAGGGCATTACCACGGCGGTCCTGTCCGATCCGGACGGCGACGTCCTGGTCGTGCAGCTGGACGACATCGTCCTGTCGAACATCCGCATCCCGAGTCCGCCCGTGTTCGAGAACGCGTCGTCGAGCGTGGACCTGGCCCAGAACGCCGTCGCCTTCGACCTCAAGGGCCGGCTGGGCGCCAGCGACGCGGACGCCGGCGACACGCTGACCTGGAGCATCGCCGGCAATCCGGCGCACGGCAC
>DAMAFT010000665.1:0-2972 GCA_031995805.1 Massilia sp. | reverse complement strand
CCGGCCAGCCGACGGCGCCGAAGTAGATCGCCTCGCAGCCGTCCAGCTGCTGCTTCCAGTCGTCCGGCATCATCTTGCCGTGCTCCAGGTAGTAGTCGCAGCTGGCCCACTCGAAGGTGGAAAATTCCAGCGCGATGCTGAAGCGCTGCGCGGCCGCGCGCAGCGCGCGCAGGCCTTCCGGCATGACTTCCTTGCCGATGCCGTCGCCGGCGATCACGGCGATCCTGTGGGTCTTCATGGTGTCTCCTTTCGGGTTCGTGGATGCGACAAGGATAGCCCATTACGCCTTGTTTATAATCGGGCCAGATGTGATTCCAAAGGACACGAATCGTGAATAATCCTCCGCAACGCCCGCCGGAAAACGAAGACTTGCGCGTGTTCGTCGCCGTCGTGCGCAAGGGCGGCTTCGCGGCCGCCGCGGCCGAGATCGGCATGTCGCCGGCCTATGTCAGCAAGCGCATCGGCATCCTCGAGGAAGCGCTCGGCGTCCAGCTGTTCCAGCGCACCACGCGGCGCGTGCTGCTGACCGAGGACGGGGAACGGGTGCTGGAACGCGCCCAGCCCATCCTGGACGGGCTCGATGCGCTGCTGGACGACGTGGCGACGACCGGGCGCGAGCCGCGCGGGCGGCTGCGCATCAGCGGCAGCTTCGGTTTCGGCCGCAACGTGGTGGCGCCCGCCGTGGCCGGGCTGGCCGCGGCCTACCCGCGCCTGCAGATCCGCTTCGAGGTGTTCGACCGCCTGGTCGACAGCGCCGAGGGCTTCGACCTCGACGTGCGCGTCGGCGACGGCATTGCGCCGCACATGGTGGCGCGCAGGCTGATGGCCAACCGGCGTATCCTGTGCGCCGCCCCGTCCTACCTGGAGCGGCGCGGCGCGCCGGCCACGCTGCGCGACCTGGCGGCGCACGACTGCCTCGTCATCAAGGAGCGCGACCACCCGTTCGGCGTCTGGCGCCTGGCCGGCAGGAACGGCCAGGAAACCGTCAAGGTCTCCGGCCCGCTGTCGACCAATCACGGCGAGATCGCGCTGCGCTGGGCCGTCGAGGGCGCCGGCATCGTGCTGCGCTCGCGCTGGGACGCCCAGGCCTGGATCGACGCCGGCCGCCTGGTGCAGGTGCTGCCCGACTATGCGCAGGAAGCGAACGTATGGGCCGTGTACCCGCAGCGCCTGGCCGGGTCGGCCAAGCTGCGCGCCTGCGTCGCGTTCCTGGAACGGCACCTGCAGGCGTTCGCCGCCCGCGGCGTCGGCTACTCCGAGCGGTAGACGCGCGGCGCCAGCACGTGTTCCTCGACCGGCGGCACCGGCGCCGCGGCGCCGGCACCTGCCGTCGGGGCCGCTGTCGGCGCGGCAGCGTCGCGCTTCGGGTACGGCGTGCCGTCGCGGTGCGTGTAGCCGCCGCCGGCGGCGTCGTAGACCAGGTCGATGTCGGGATAGTAAGCGCGGTCGTCCGGGTTGTTCGGCCCTACCGCCAGGAACAGCGCATTGCCCCAGCCGCGGTTGACCAGGTGGTGGCCATTCTCGCGCCCGGCCGGGAAGGCGGCGCAATCGCCGGCGCGCATCAGGGTCTCGCCCTCGTCCGTGACCAGGGTCAGCTCGCCCGATACCACCATGACGAACTCGTCCTCGTGCGTATGCCAGTGGCGCTGCGACGAGGCCGCGCCCGGCTGCAGCTCGACCATGTTGACGCCGAACTGGGTCAGGCCGCCGGCCGCGGCCAGCGCCTGGCGGCTGCGGCCGCTGACGGCCTCGGCGAAGGGATCGGGGTAACCGGTGCCGGTCAGCACCGGGATGACGCTCAGGTCTAGCCTGGACATGGCGACGCTCCTCGTTGGGTGGACGTGCGAACGGCCGGCATGTGCGGGACATGCCGGCCGCGACGCTGGGGGCTGCGGTCCGTGTGCCGCATGCCTGCTGCAGGCAAGCATAGCGCAAACGGCGGCCGCACCCGCGTTCCGCAGGCGTGAGAATGTGCGCATGTTGCGCCGGCAGGGCGTGCTATCGTGGCCGTCTTTCGACGGAGGGCGCAATGACGGCGATGGTGGACAAGATGGACGCAAGGGAGCGGCTGCGGGCGGGACGCGCGGCCGCACGCGCCGGCAGGCACGAGGAAGCGCTGCGGGAATTCGCCTGGTTCCACGAGCACGCGCTGGACGACGCCCCGTCGCTGTACGGCGTGCGCCTGTCGTTCGCCCTGTACGACTGGATCCAGCTCGGCAACGCCTATCCGCCGGCGCGCGCGGCGCTCGACGCGGTGCGCGCCGGCAAGGCCCGGGCCCTGCTGGACGGCGCCGCGGACTTCGCGCTGTTCCACGACGTCGCCGCGATCGACGGGATGCTGGGCACGCCCGGCGCCACCAGCGCGCTGTACGCGGCGCTGGCCGAACGCGACCCGGCGTTCGCGCACACGGTGGCCGCGGTCGCGCTGCCGGTGCTGGTGCAGGCCGGGGACCACGCGCTGGCCGAACGCCTGCGGCCGGACCCGGCGGCCATGCTGCGCGAACGGGCCGAGGGGCTGGCGCGCGTCGTGCGCGCGACCAGGCGCCAGCCCTTCCATTCCCTGCCGCTGCGCTGGTACGCCATCGACGGCTTTGCCCGCTTCGTCCGGCTCCACATGGACATCACGGCGGCCGTGCACGGGCGCGCTGCCGCCAGCCGCCTCGCGGCGCAAGCCATCGCCATGATCGCCGATCCGCTGCTGCGCGCCACGGTAAGCGAGCAGGTCGCCAGGCCATCCGGCCCGCGCGCCTGGCGCAAGCGCCGGCGCGGCTGGTCGCCGCCGCGCCGGGTCGAACCCTGATCAGGGACGCTTCTGCACCAGCGTCAGGATGTCGTAGCTGGCCACCAGCTCGTCGCGCTGGTTGGTGACCTGCACGTCCCACGCCACCACGCCCTGGCCGCGGCCGGCCTCGTCGGTGCGGTTGCGGTCGACCTTGCGCTTGCAGGTCAGGCGCGCGCGGATGGTGTCGCCG
>DAMAFT010000664.1:0-2972 GCA_031995805.1 Massilia sp. | reverse complement strand
GCGCACGATGGCGCGCTGGCTGGACGGCGTGCTGGCCGGGCAGCCCTACGTGGCCGGCGCGCGCTTCACGATCGCCGACATCACGGCGTTCTGCGCGCTGGAATTCGCGCGCGGGCTGATGAAGTTCCGGCCGGGGCAGGAGGGCATGGAACACCTGCAGGCGTGGCGCGACCGGGTGGCGGACAGGCCGAGCGCGGGCGCCGTATAGCCGGGATCGGACACCGGGCCGCGCCGTCCCCGCGCCTCACCCCACCCGCTTGTACCACGGCCTCTCCCCGGCAATCGCCTGGTAGGTCCCCGCATGCGCATCCGTCACCGCCAGCGGCCGGTCCAGGCACAGCACGCCGAAGCGCGCCAGGCTGTCGTGGAACAGGCGCAGCACGCGCTGGCGCAGCAGCGGGCCGAAGTCGGCCAGCGCGCGGCAGCAGACGATCGCCTGGAATTCGTTGAACGAGGCGTCGGTCACCAGGCTGTACTGCGACCAGGTGATGCGTCGCCGCAGTTCCGCGCGCAGCCGCGCCATGCCGTCGCGCACCTCGAAATGCGCCGCCAGCGGCCCGGCCGCGCCGCTGGCGGCGTGGCGTTCCTGCGCGGCTTCCAGGTCGGCCAGCGGCAGCCAGGCGTCGTGCATGCCGGCCACCAGCTCCTCGTTGGCGAGCGTGGCATGGATGTCGAGCCGGTCCAGCACCCCTTCCTCGGCCAGCACGACGGCCAGCGTCCAGGCTTCGCCGACGCCGGCGCATTCGGCGATCCACACGCGCGGCAGCGGCCAGCCGCGCAGCGACGGCGCCAGTACCGCGCGCAGGCGCGCCGCGTGGCCGGGATTGTCGAACAGCGCGGCCGGCGCCGGCGCCAGCAGGCGCAGCAGGCGCGCTGCCGCGGCAGCGTCGTGCAGGATGTTCTCCTGCAGGCCGGACAGGGTGCGCACCCCGTGCGCGCGCAGCGCCTGCGCCAGCCGGGCGCGCAGGGCGGCGCGGTCCCAGGCGCGGAAGTCGTGGCCGAAGCGCTGGAACACCGCTTCCAGCAGCAGCTCGGTCTCGAGTTCCTCGACCGCCAGGCCGGCGGCCAGTCCGGTCCAGGCCATCAGTGCAGCCACACGCGCATCATCGACAGCAGCTGGGCCACGTCGACCGGCTTGGTGATGTAGTCGGAGGCGCCCGCAGCGATGCACTTGTCGCGGTCGCCCTTCATCGCCTTGGCGGTCAGCGTGATGATCGGCAGCGACTTGAACTTCGGGATGCGGCGGATCGCGCGCATCGTGTCGTAGCCGTCCATCTCCGGCATCATGATGTCCATCAGGACGATCTCGATGCCCGGATCCTTTTCCAGCACCTCGATGCCGTCGCGGCCGTTCTCGGCGAACAGCACCTGCATCTGCTGGCGCTCCAGCAGCGACGACAAGGCGAAGATATTCCGCAGGTCGTCGTCGACGATCAGTACCTTGCGCCCGGCCAGGCCGCCGTCGAGCGCATGGATCTCTTCCAGCATGCGCCGCTGCACCTCGGGCAGGCTGGCCTGCGAGCGGTGCAGGAACAGCGCCGTCTCGTCGAGCAGGCGCTCGGGCGAGCGCGCATCCTTGACCACGATGGTCTTGGCATAGCGCTTCAGCTTGGTAACTTCCTTGCGCGACAGTTCCTGCGCCGTGTAGATCACGATCGGCAGGTCGCGCAAGGCGGGTTGCTTGCCGATCTGGTCGAGCAGGTCGAAGCCGGAGACGTCGGGCAGCGTCAGGTCCAGCACCATGCAGTCGAACTGGTCGGCCGCCAGCGCCTGCAGCGCCGACTTGCCGTCTTCCGCCGTGACGATGTGCACGTCGGACGCGCCGATCAGGCCCACGATGGCGTCGCGCTGGGCCGGGTCATCCTCGACCACCAGCAGCGAGCGCTTGCCGCCCATCAGGAATTTCTGGATGCGCTTGAATTCCTCCTGCAGCATGTCGCGGTCGACCGGCTTGTTGATGTAGGAGATGGCGCCCTGGCGCAGCGCCCGTTCGCGCTCGCGCAGCGCCGACATCACGTGCACCGGGATGTGGCGCGTGCCCGGGTCGCGCTTGAGGCGGTCGAGCACCGTCAGGCCGTCGATGTCGGGCAGGTCGATGTCGAGCAGGATCGCCGACGGCAGGTAGTCGCGCGCCAGCGACAGCGCCGAGTCGCCGCGCTGGGTGACGACGCCCTTGAAGTTCTTTTCGCGCGCGAAGTCGAGCAGGGTCTTGGCAAAGCGCTCGTCGTCCTCGACGATCAGCACCGAGGCGTCGCCCGGCGTCACCAGGCCGCGGTCGTCGCGGATCGACGTGTACTCGGCCATGCCGGAGGCGTCGTCGGCGGACTCGACCAGCTCCGCCAGGTCGTGGGCATCCAGCGCGGCCAGTCCGGCATCCGGCTCGGCCTCGCTGCGCACGGTGACGACGCCGCTGACGGTCTGCGGCGGCGCCAGGCGCGCCGGTTGCGGCTGGCGGGTCTGCTCGTAGTTGATGAAGCCGGCGCGGTTGTACGGCAGGTACAGCGTGAAGGTGGAACCGACGTTGACCGTGGACTCGACGCGGATCTCGCCGCCCAGCAGGCGCGCCAGCTCGCGGGAGATCGACAGGCCCAGGCCGGTGCCGCCGTACTTGCGCGCGGTCGAGCCGTCGGCCTGCTGGAACGCCTCGAAGATCAGCTGCAGCTTGTCGGACGGGATGCCGACGCCCGAGTCGCGCACCGAGAACGCCAGCACGGCGTCGGCATGCAGCAGGTGCGGGTGGTCGGCGGTCCAGCCGCTGGTGACCAGGCTGATGGTCAGCGACACGTGGCCATGGCTGGTGAACTTGAACGCGTTCGACAGCAGGTTCTTCAGCACCTGCTGCAGGCGCGTGGTGTCGGTCATCACCGCAGTCGGCAGGTTGTCCGCCAGATCGACCTGGAAGCCGAGGTGCTTGGCTTCGGCCATGTGGCGGAAGGTGCGGTCGACGTAGTTGCGCAGGTTCGAGAAGCGGT
>DAMAFT010000663.1:0-2973 GCA_031995805.1 Massilia sp. | reverse complement strand
CGATGCGCATGTCCTCGTCCAGCGGCAGCAGCACGGCCTCGATGCCGTACAGGCGGCAATACACCTTGTAGAAGCTGTAGCTGATCGTCGGCATCAGGATCGGCAGGTCCTGCTGGAAGAAGGCGTGGAAGGCATGGGCCAGGACTTCGTCGGAGCCGTTGCCCACGAAGACTTCGTTCGGCGCGACGCCGTGGTACGCGGCCAGCGCGTCCTTGAGCGCCGTCGATTGCGGGTCCGGATACAGGCGCAGGCGCTCGCCCGCCTCGGCGCGGATCGCGTCCAGCACGCGCGGCGACGGCGGGTACGGGTTCTCGTTGGTGTTCAGCTTGACCAGGCGCTCGATGCGCGGCTGCTCGCCCGGCACGTAGGGCGTCAGGTTCCCGACGTGGGGACTCCAGAATGTGTTCATCTTCCTGCGGGGTTGACATGGGGGTCGCTTACTATAGCAGCATGGCCCCTTGCATGGAGATGTCCTTGAAATACCTGCTCACCACGATGGCGCTGCTGGCCTGCACGAGCGCGCACGCCGCCTGGCAACCCGCCGGCGGACGGCCGCAGATACCGCTCTGGCCCGGCACGCCCCCCGACGCGAAACCGGCCGCCGGCCCGGAAGAAGACGTGCGCTCGCGCGACGACCGGCCCGTCGCGGGCCGCCCCTGGCTCGAAGTGGACAACGTCACCCGGCCGACGATGACGGTGTATTCGCCCAGCGGCGCCAATACCGGCGCCGCCGTCGTCGTGTTCCCGGGCGGCGGCTACCGGGGACTGGCCATCGACCTCGAAGGCACCGAGGTGTGCGACTGGCTGACGTCGATCGGCGTGACCTGCGTGCTGCTGAAATACCGCGTGCCGGGCTCGGGGCCGCACTGGGACCCCGTGCGCAACCGCCGCGTCATCCCGAAGGTGCACACGGCGCTGCAGGACGCGCAGCGGGCCATGGGCCTGCTGCGCCAGCGGGCGGACGAGTGGCAGATCGACCCGCACAGGATCGGCGTGCTGGGATTTTCCGCCGGCGGCCACCTGGTGGCGGCGCTCGGCACGAACGAGCGGCGCATCTATGCGCCCGTCGACGCGGCGGACCGGGAAAGCTGCCGTCCCGACTTCGCCGTGGCCCTGTATCCCGGACACATGTCGGCCAACTACCGGGCCGACCTTTCCAGGATCAACCCGACGATCCGGATCACCGGGCGCACGCCGCCGACCTTCCTGCTGCACGCCCAGGACGATCCGGTCGATCCGGTGGAATTCTCGCTGCTGTACTACGCGGCCCTGAAGAAAGCCGGCGTCGCCGCCGAGCTGCACCTGTTCGCCGCAGGCGGGCATGCGTTCGGCCTGCGGCCGACGCAGTTTCCCATCACGCGCTGGCCCGCGCTGGTCGAGACGTGGCTCGGCAGCCTGGGGATGATTCCCGCGCCACGATGATGCGCGCGGCCTAGTCGGCGGGCGGCAGGCAGCCGAACATCCGCGTGCCCTGCCGTTCGCCCTCCATGATCTGGTGCACGGCCGCGCTGCCGTCGCGCTGGCGCGCCAGGCAGAAACGCGCCTCGTAGCCGTCCGCGCCCTTGCCCCGGCCGCCCGGGCGCGCCTCGATGCGCAGGTGGTAGACGCGCCCCGCTTCCAGCTGCGCCGCCGCCGTGCGCGGCAGCGCGGCGACCTTGCCGCCGTAGGGCACGCAGGTGCCGAAGGCGAGCGGGAACGTGCGCTCCTTCGGCATCGTCATCTTCCACAGCAGGCGCTGGCCGTCCGACACCGTGACGGCGTGGAAGTCCGGCGCGCCCAGGCGCTCCTCGCGCGGCGTGATGGTGAAGCACGGGCCGCCGCGCGGGCCTTCGCGCACCTCGGCCGCGCCGGTGCGGGCGAGGGCCGGAGATGCGGCGAGGCAGGCAAGACAGCAGAGAACGGGGGTTTTCATGATGGCAGGCGGACGACGGAAAGTCGAAGCCTACGTCGCCACGGCCGCCGCGGCTTGAGCGCACGCAAGCTCAGGCGTAACGCTTGACGAATCGGCGCGACATCCCGCGCGGCAGGTTGTCGGGATCGGACGGATCGGCGAGGAAGCGCGCCAGCACGTGCTCGTACAGGGCCAGGTGCCCGGCATGGCGCTTCTGGCGCATCACGCGCGGCAGGCGCATGTGCTTCAGGGCGAAGTAGTCGGCCAGCAAATCTCCCTGCGCTTCCATGTTGTAGTCGGCCAGCAGCGCATCGGGACGCAGTTCGTAGCCATAGGACAGGCCGATGCGGATGGCGCCGCGCAGCTTGACCGGATAGCCGAGCTGGTGCTGCCAGACATGCACCATCTCGTGCATGAACCAGTGGATGGTGTGCGGGTCGCCCGCCCCGTAGTCGGGCAGGAAGCAGGAGGGATGGAAGTAGATGCTGCCGTTGGGCGTCATCGCGCAGTTGCGCGGCTGGACCAGCGGCAGGTAACGGCGGTTGTGGACCCGCACGCGCGCGTAGTCGATGGCGTCGCCGAACAGCAGCGACGCCATGGCGATCTCGCGCGCGGTCAACGGCCGCGCCAGGCGCCGCCGCGGAGCGTCCACGCCGGCGTTCAGGCCGCGCGCAGCGCCGATGCGGACCTGGCGAGCTCGGTGATCAGGTTCCAGTCGCCGGCCTTCATCGCATCGGCCGGGGTCAGCCAGGAGCCGCCCACGCAGGCGACGTTCTTCAGCGCCAGGAACTGCGGCGCGGTCTCGATCGAGATGCCGCCGGTCGGGCAGAAGGTCACGTCCGGCAGCGGGCCGCCGATCGCCTTGAGCATGCCGACCCCGCCCGCCGGCACGGCCGGGAACAGTTTCAGCTGCTTGAAGCCGGCCTCGCGCGCCACCATCACTTCGGACGGGGTCATGCAGCCCGGCAGCAGCGGCAGGCCGCTGCGCTTGGCGGCGTCGATCAGCGCCGGGGTCAGGCCCGGCGACACGCCGAACACGGCGCCGGCGTCGCGCGAGGCGGCGAATTCTTCCGGCTGGGTCA
>DAMAFT010000662.1:0-2975 GCA_031995805.1 Massilia sp. | reverse complement strand
GGGAAGGACGCTTCCGTTCCTGCCTGGTAATGGATGCGCAATACCTGATGGCGTGTCATCGCTATATCGAGCTCAATCCTGTCCGCGCGGGCATGGTCGCCACGCCGTCCGACTATCCCTGGTCGAGCTACCGGATCAATGCCCTGGGCGACGCCAGCAACATCATTACGCCGCACCCGGTGTACAGCGCCATGGCGGACGCCCCACCGGCACGTCAGGCGACATACCGCAAATTCTTCGAGCAGGATCTGGCGGCCGACATGCTGGAGCAAATTCGCTATGCGAGCAACAGCAGCCGCCCGCTCGGTACGGCGCCGCAGCATCAGCCCGCGCCACTCCTTGGACGTTAATTGACCTAGGGTCATTTCCAAAAACCGGGCTCTGACCCCGGCTCTGACCCCGGTTTAGCTTTGCTCAAGTTCGCGGTTCAGCAGCGTCTGCTTGCGCTCCACGCCCCAGCGATAGCCGGAGATCGAGCCGTCGTTGCGCACCACGCGATGGCAGGGGATGGCGACGGCGACCGGATTGGCGGCGCAGGCGCCGGCGATGGCGCGGGCGCCCTGGGGCATGCCCAGGCGCGCGGCCAGTTCGGCGTAGCCGACCGTCTGGCCGGCCGGGATCTGGCGCAGGGCCTGCCAGACGCGCTGCTGGAAGGCGGTGCCGCGCACGTCCAGCGGCAGGTCCAGACCGATGCGCGGCGCTTCGACGAAGGCGACCACCTGGGCCACGGTGCGCTCGAAGTCCGGCTCGGCGCCGACCAGGTCGGCGCGCGGGAAGCGGTCCTGCAGGTCGCGCACCAGCGCGTCGGGATCGTCCCCCAGCAGGATGCTGCAGATGCCCTTGCCGGTGGCGGCCACCAGCAGCGCGCCCAGCGAGCACTGGGCCACCGCGAAGCGGATCGCCTCGCCGGCGCCGCCGGTCCGGTAGCGGCGCGGCGTCATGCCCAGCACGCCCGGCGTGGCGGCGTAGAAGCGGCCGCTGGAATGGAAGCCGGCGTCGTAGGCGGCGACGGTGACGGTCGGCGCCCGCGCCAGCCCCTGCTTGAGGCGCTCGGCGCGGCGCGCCGCGGCATAGGCCTTCGGCGTGATTCCGGTCCGGGCCTTGAAGATGCGGTGGAAGTGGAAGCGGCTCATGCCGCAGGCCGCGGCCAGGCTGGCCAGGTCCGGCGCTTCCTCGGCGGCGTCGATCAGGCGGCAGGCGTGCGCCACCGCCTCGGCCTGGCGCACGGCCAGCGGCGCGTCGAGCGGGCGGCAGCGCAGGCAGGCGCGAAAGCCCGCCGCCTCGGCGGCGCCGGCACTGGCGTGGAAGGCGACGTTGGCGCGGCGCGGCGTGCGCGACGGGCACGAGGGCCGGCAGAACACGCCGGTGCTGCGCACGGAATAGCAGAACAGCCCGTCGGCCTCGGGCGTACGGGCGCAGACGGCATCCCAGCGCTCGTCGTCGGTGGCGTAGGCGGGCATTGCGGGTTGGCGGGTGGTGACGGTGTCCATATCGTTCTCCAGGTTCGCGATGACGCCATCGTAAGCGCCGGCGGCGCGGCGAACACTTCGGGTCTTGCTTTCGAATTCGCGCGACGCGGCGATGCTAGAATGTTTCGTCGGTGCCGCACATGACATCCCTGAATCCCGGAGAGTAGTTTGGACGAACAGATCGCGCAAGACAGCATACCGATTTTCCAGCGCATCAAGGACTACCTGGTCGGCGAGATCGCCGCCGGCCGCTGGAAGGAGGGCGACCTGGTACCGTCCGAGCAGGCCCTGGTGCGCCAGTTCGGCGTCTCGCGCATGACGGTCAACCGCGCCGTGCGCGAGCTCACCGCGGAACAGGTGCTCACGCGCCGCCAGGGTTCCGGCACCTATGTCGCGCCGCAGAAGTACCAGGCCACGCTGGTCGAGATCCGCAACATCGCCGACGAGGTGCGCGCGCGCGGCCACGTGCATGCCAGCCATCCGCGCCTGCTGGAACAGGGCGCGGCGAGCGAGGCGCTGGCGCTGCAGTTCGCGCTGGCGCCGGGCGCGCCGTTGTTCCACTCGCTGATCGTGCACGACGAGAACGGCCAGCCGATCCAGGTCGAGGACCGCTGGGTCAACCCCGCCTGCGCCCCCGCCTACCTCGAGCAGGACTTCAATCGCATCACCCCGAACGAGCACCTGATGACCGCCGCGCCGCTGCAGGGCGCCACCTACAGCATCGAGGCGCTGCCGGCGCCGCGCGAAGTGGCCGAGATGCTCGGCATCGCCGTGGGCACGTCCTGCCTCGTGCTCAAGCGCCGCACGACGTCGCAGGGCCGCGTGGCCTCGGTGGTGACGATGTGGCATCCGGGCGACCTGTACAAGTTCACGGGCAGCGTCGGCTGACGGGGATGGCGGTTCGACCACGCCGCCAAATAAACCGCGGCCGGCCCGTGCGGCGGCAGGCGACTTGGGGGATAATGCGGCCTTCGCACCCGGTTTCCCATCCGCCCGTGCCGCCCGTCCTGGCCCATTCGCCCGGCCGGCGGGATTTTGCACAAAGCTCACGAACACGTTCGAAAAAAATCGGTTATTATTCCGACTAATCCCCGCCTGACATTCTCTTGCAGCTCTTCCACTATTGAATCTTGCGCACAATGTCTCCACCATTGTGGTGCAAAGCAGTCTGACAAGCATGGGATCGGCCGGATCTGCCGAGCAGGGCCGGCAACAGGGATCTCGAGAGCGTCGAGATTGTCGATACCCTTTCAGGCGTTAACTGACCTACCTCACATTGAGGAAAACATGAGCGAAAACATCAAACACATCAGCGATGCATCTTTCGAAACCGACGTGCTGAAGGCCGATCTGCCGGTGCTGGTCGATTTCTGGGCCGAGTGGTGCGGCCCCTGCAAGATGATCGCCCCGATCCTGGAAGAAGTGGCGAAGGAATATGGCGGCAAGATCCAGATCGCCAAGATGGACGTCGACGCGAACCAGGCCGTGCCGGCCCAGTTCGGCATC
>DAMAFT010000661.1:0-2980 GCA_031995805.1 Massilia sp. | reverse complement strand
GACTACAGCTACACGATGACGCTGATCCACACCCAGGCCGACAAGCTGGGCGGCGACCTGGGCGTCTTCCTGCGCGAGACCATGCTGCCGCACATGTACGCGGAGATGGACCGGCGCGGCTGGCCCACCTGCCCCTACGTCAACCCGGTCAAGGACAGCCCGATTGATGGCATCGCCGAGTTCCTGGAAACGGCGCGCTTCTCGACCGGCTATGCGGCCCTGCACCACACGATCGGCTTCATGCCCGAGACGCACATGCTGAAACCCTTCGCCGACCGTTACCACGCGATGCGGGCGCTGGTCGAGACGGCGCTCGACTTCACCGTCGCCAACGGTGACAGGATCGTGGCGCTGCGCCGCGCCGCCAAGGCGGCGGGCCGCACCCGCGACGCATGGCCGGTCCACTGGACCCTGGACGAGGCGAATCCGTCCAGCTTCCGCTTCAAGGGCTATGCGGCGAAGTACAAGGCCAGCGTGCTGGGCGACTACCAGCGCCTGTGGTACGACCGCACGGCGCCGTTCGAGCGCGACATCCCCTACTACAACAGCTTTCCGGCCGACATCACGGTGCCGGCGCCGCGCGCCTACGTCGTGCCGCAGCAATGGCGCGAGGCGATCGAGCGCCTGCAGTGGAACGGCGTGAAACTGGAACGCGTCGACAGCGCGCGCGAGCAGGAAGTCACGACCTACCACATCGTGTCCGTGTCGTCGCGCCCGCACGCCTACGAGGGCCACATGTTCCACGACGACGTGCAGCTGGAACGCCGGCGCGAGACGGTGACGATCCGCCCCGGCGACTATATCGTCGCGCTCGACCAGGACAATGCGCGCTACGCCGTCGAGACGCTCGAGCCGCAGGGCCACGACAGTTTCTTCCGCTGGGGCTTCTTCAACAGCGTACTGGAAAAGAAGGAAGCGTATTCGGACTACGTGTTCGAGGACGAGGCCGAGCGCCTGCTGGGCGCCGAGCCGGAACTGGCCGCGCGGTTCGCGGCCTGGAAGGCGGCCCACCCGGAGCTGCTGACGGACCAGGGCGCCGTGCTCGACTTCATCTTCGCCAACTGCGCGCGCTGGCGCGAGCCGGAATGGCGCCGCTATCCGGTCTTCATGATCGACTGAACGTCAAAGGGGGAGACATGCACGACAAGAACGCCGCCGCCGTGGCCGTGGCCTGGCTGGCCATGGCGGCCATGCCGGCCGCCATGGCCGCGCCATCGGCCGGCCAGGTCTATTTCGAGCGCAACTGCGCCAGCTGCCACACGGTCGACAGCAAGCTGTCCTCGCGCGCCGGCCCGGGCCTGTACAACGTGGTCGGGCGCAAGGCCGCGGCGGTGGCCGGCTACAACTACACCGACGCGCTGGCCAGGGCCGGCGCCGCCGGCAAGACCTGGACCAGGGAAGAGCTCGACGTGTTCCTCGCCGACCCGACCAGGGACGTGCCGGGCACCGCGATGCCGATGGGGATCGCGGATGCGAAACAGCGCGCCGCCGTCGTCGACTGGCTGGCCACGCTGGGCGGCAAGCCGGTCGCCGCTGCAGCGCCCGCGCAAGCCGCTGCCGGCGCCGGCGCCAGGGCCGCCGCCGCCAAGGCCGGCGCCTGGACCGAGGACAAGCCGGGCGACCTGCACCACATCACCGTCGACCAACTGGTAGCGCCGTATGCCAGCGAGAGCGCCGGCAACGGACCGAAGGTGGCCAGGCGCCCGGACGGCGCGCTGCCCGCCGTGCCGCAGGGCTTCAAGGTCTCGGTGTTCGCCGCCGACACCGGCCGCGCGCGCTATGCGCTGCGCGCGCCGAACGGCGACATCCTGCTGGCCGACACGGGCCGCGACCGCATCGTGGTGCTGCGCCCGGACGGCGACAAGGCAGGGGAAAGCGCGGTGTTCGCGGCCGGCCTGTCGCGGCCCTACGGCATGGCGTTGTGGCCGGCCGGACCGAACCCGCAATACCTGTACGTCGCCAACGTGAATTCGGTGGTGCGCTTCCCGTTCGCGGCGGGCGACCTGAAGGCGCGCGGCGCGGCGCAGACCGTGGTTGGAAAGATCAGCGACACCAGCGGCGGCCACACCACGCGCACGCTGGCGTTCTCGAAGGACGGCAAGACCCTGCTGCTGTCGGTGGGGTCGGCGACCAACGTCGCCGAAGGCATCGGCGCGAAGCCGCCGCAGCCGCTGGCGCAGTGGGAACAGGTCCACGGCACGGGCGGCGCCTGGGGCGAGGAAACCGACCGCGCGGCCGTGCTGGCCTTCGACCCGGACGGCCGCAACCGGCGCTCCTACGCCAACGGCCTGCGCAACTGCGTCGGCATGCTCGTCCACCCGGGCACCGGCGACCTGTTCTGCAGCGTGAACGAGCGCGACGAGCTGGGCGACAACCTGCCGCCGGACTACGTCACGCGCGTGAAGCAGGGCGGTTTCTACGGCTGGCCGTGGTACTACCTGGGCGCCCACGAGGACCCGCGCCTGAAGGGCATTCGTCCCGACCTGAAGGACAAGGCGATCGTGCCGGACACGCTGATCCAGGCGCATTCGGCGCCGCTGGGCATGGTGGTCTACCAGGCGCCGGCGGGAGCCAGGCACGCATTCCCGAAGGAGTACGAGGGCGACGTCTTCCTGGCGCTGCACGGCTCCTGGAACCGCGGCATCCGCACCGGCTACAAGGTGGTGCGCGTGCCCATGAAGGACGGCGTGCCGACCGGCCGCTACCAGGACTTCATGACGGGCATGGTGCTGTCCGACCGCGACGTCTGGGGCCGGCCGGCGGCGGTGGAGGTGGCGCAGGACGGCGCGCTGCTGGTGGTGGACGATGCGGGCGGCGTGGTGTGGAGGATCGTGCCGGCCGGTTGAGGCATGCATCGAAAAAAGCGTGGTTCCCGGCCAGCCGGGCGTACGATTCGACGATGTCGTGTCCGAATACTATCCGTCCGGAGGGTGCAGTGAACCATCACGTCGTTCGCATATCGAGGGCGGCCCTGGCCGCG